>JANNUY010000569.1:0-5337 GCA_031414155.1 Acidobacteriota bacterium | reverse complement strand
GAAGTTGAAATCTGGGTTGCGCAACGCAGCCTTTTCCATGTCTTTCGGGTTCGCCAGATGGCCCAGCGTGCGCGACTGATAGGAATAACCTTTGTGTACGCTGATGAGCTTGATGCCGCGTTTGCGCGACTCTTCGATGAACATTTGCGCGTTGTCGTCATCGCACTGAAAGCCGTTGCCCGTGCCCGCCGGGTCGGTGTGGCAATACCACTTCCACGAACTAATGCCATATTGCTTGATCTCGCGTTCCATCTGTTCAATCAAGTCAGCCTTGTTGACCGTGTTCGTCGCCTTATCCCAATAGTGATTCGGCGCGAGGTTGCCTTGATTCAAAGCACGTTGCGAACCGGCCATCTGATTGATTTGCTTACGCGCTTCACACATCACCCAACTCGGCAAAACGCGGCCAGGAATGCCGGGTGTGCGCGCTGCGCCTTCCAATACCTTGCCGTCTTTGTCGCGCAGGTTCTCTTTGCCGGGCACGCCTGAGATGACAACTAACGACGTTTCAGAATCGAAATACATCTCTTTGACGAAGTTGCGGAAGCCATAAGAATCGGCATCGTCCTTGAGGTTGAAGCCCATGTTCTTCACGAATTCCATTGTGCGGAAGCCCGCAATGGGCAAGCCGTTGGTGAAATGCGCCTGCACGTCAATGACGAAATATTCGCCCTTCGGATATTTTTCATCGGTCGCAGCGGCTTCCCAAGTTTCGGCTTCGTCCACTTCCCAGTTGTTGCCATAAACCATGTTCGACGCAAGAAAGCAGGTCGCCATCCCCATCGAAGAACGCATGAAATCGCGGCGTTCCAAGCCGAGCTTCTTGGCGCGGACTTCAGACAATTCGCCGATCAAATGTTCGACGTGCTTTTGCGGCTCAGATTGCGGGCGCGGAGTGAACTCCTCATTCGATACTACTTGCGTAGGCATCGGCGAATCTACGCCTTTGTTGCGATCACGTTGGTGTTTGCGAATCCACATAATAGACGGCTCCTTAAGTTTGCGTTGCTCCCGCTTCCTTACAAGATGGAAGCCACCTGAAACAGCGCGTTGCGATTTATGAATTGATAGCGGTTTGGTTAGGACGTGAAAACGAAGCACTTACCGTTCGGTAAGTGCAGCAGTCTTTTAGACAGAATTGGCTGATTTTGCAAGACGGCTGCTCACTTTTCGGACGAGTCTTTTTCGTCCGCGTCTTTTGGTCCCGCGTTTTTTTGATCAGATGTCGGTTTCGTTTCGTTAGACATGCAATGCCAAGTTGCTCTTTCATTGCATCAGTCGGCGTGATGCCAAATCCGAGAAAGAGCAAACCGAGGATTTCGTTAAGTTGTCGGCGTATCCAGTTCATAAAAAATCAAGCGCGCATACGGCTGGCGGTACGAGGCGCGTCACGCATTAACCACCACAATGACAACGCCGTCGCGCCACCCGACATATCCAGCAAGCTGTCATAAATCGAACCCGTGCGAGATGCCGTGAAGCTCTGATGCCATTCATCCAGCAACGCCCACGCGGCGATTACGGCAAACGCCCACAGTGCCCAACGCCATTGCCAACGTCTCGCATCGCCCGAACGAAAAGCCCGTAACCACAACAAGGCCAGCAAACCGTATTCGATAAAGTGCCCAGCCTTGCGAATCAGGAAGTGAATCCATTCGATAGCAGAAGTTGAAATTTGAAAAGGTAAAAACGAGAGCAGCCATTCAAGCCGCGAGCCGGTATTCGTTGCTGAAAACGAATCGGTCGAGAAGAAAAACATCGCCGCCATCCAAACTAACGGAGGCGCAAAATAAGAGATTGCGGATTGCGGATTGCGGATTGCGGATTCAGAAGTACGACTTAAATTCTTCATTCCGCAATCTGCAATCCGCAATTGAGTTAGAGGGCTTCAGCGCCGCTGACGACTTCGATGATTTCGCGCGTGATGGCGGCTTGGCGTACGCGGTTCATGTTGAGCGTCAAGCGGTCAATGATTTCGCCAGCGTTTTTAGAGGCCGACTCCATCGCGGTCATCTTCGAAGCCATTTCAGAAGCGACGGATTCGAGCAAGGCTTGATAGACACGATTTTCTACGAGCTTGGGCAGCAGCACGTCAAAGATTTCTGCCGCCGGTTGTTCGTAAAGGTAATTGCCTTCTGAAGCCTGCGCTTCGCCTTCGGGCAGCGTACCGATGGGCAGCAACTGTGTCACCACAGGCTTTTGCACGAGCGCCGATTTGAATTCGCCGTAAAGCAGATAAACCTTATCAATCTGATTTTCTGAGCCATTTTCGTCGTTGGTGAAATCAGCGATGAGCTGTCGCGCGATCTCAATGGCATCAGTCGCAGTGACTTTGCCTGTGCCGGTGATATTCAAATGCGCACGGCGAATTTTGGTCGGACGGCGCGAGAAAAAATCGTTGCCTTTGCGTCCGATCAACACGAGTTCGATTTCTTCGCTGGCGTGTTCGCGCAAAAAGATATTCGCGGCCTTGATGAGGTTCGTGTTGAACCCTCCGCACAAACCTTTGTCGGCTGTCACCAACGCCAAAATAACGCGCGGCTTGCCGGTCGCGGCTTCGCCCGCGTTGTCGCGTCCGGTCAGCAAAGGGTGTTGAAAGTCGGAAGCGCGCTGCGAAAGATCACCCAGAATCTGCGTCATCTTTTTGGTGTAAGGCCGCGCCGCCGTGACGCGTTCCTGCGCACGACGCAAGCGCGCCGCCGCGACCATCTTCATCGCCTTGGTGATCTGTTGGGTGCTTTTGACGGCGCGTAAACGACGCCGCAGGTCTTGAATGCTAGGCATAATTCAAATGCGGAGTGCGGAGTGCGGAGTGCGGAGTAAACCGCCACACCGTCCGCGTTGAACCTCAATTACTCACAACCCAAGTCGCGGCCTTGCGCTAGCGTTTGCGTCTTTATTCCGCACTCCGCATTCCGCACTCCGCACTCGGTTAGGCTTTCGCTGCTTTCGCTTGCGCGTTGAAACGGTCTTTGAACTCTTTCAGCGCCGCGTGCATTTGTTCGGTCACGTCTTTGCTGAATCCGTCTTTCTTGGCGATGTCAGCCAGGAGCGAGCCTTTGCTGTTCTCTAAAAAGGCCAATAACTCAACTTCAAAGCGGCGGATGCTTTCGACCGCTACGTCATCGGCGTATCCATTCGTCACCGCCCAGATGCCTGCCGCTTGTTTCTCGACCGCCATCGGCACGTATTGATCCTGTTTTAACAATTCGGTCAAACGTTGGCCTTTCGCCAACTGTTTGCGCGAGGCTTCGTCAAGGTCAGACGCGAACATCGCAAACGCCGCCAGTGCGCGATATTGCGCAAGTTCGAGGCGCAACGTACCCGCGACCTGTTTCATCGCCTTGGTCTGCGCGTTGCCGCCTACGCGACTGACCGAGTTGCCGACGTTGATCGCCGGACGAATGCCGGAGTTGAACAAATCAGATTCGAGAAAGATTTGTCCGTCGGTGATCGAAATCACGTTGGTCGGAATATAAGCCGAAATGTCACCGGCTTGCGTTTCGATGACGGGCAGCGCCGTGATCGAACCGCCGCCGCGCGCGTCGCTGTATTTCGCCGCGCGTTCGAGCAAGCGCGAGTGCAAATAGAAAACGTCGCCGGGATAGGCTTCACGTCCGGGCGGACGGCGCAGCAACAGCGAGATTTCACGATAGGCCGCCGCGTGTTTCGACAAATCGTCGTAAACGCACAGCACCGCTTTGCCGCGATCCATAAAGTATTCGCCGATGGCGCAACCCGAATAAGGCGCGAGGTATTGCATCGCCGCCGGTTCAGAGGCCGACGCGGTCACGATGATCGTGTAAGACATCGCGTCATATTTTTCGAGCGTGGCTTGCACCTGCGCAATGGTCGAGGCCTTTTGTCCGATGGCGACATAGACGCAAATCACGTCTTTGCCGCGTTGATTGATAATCGCGTCGAGCGCGACGGCGGTTTTGCCAGTCTGGCGGTCGCCGATGATGAGTTCGCGCTGTCCGCGTCCGATGGGCACCATCGAATCAATCGCTTTGAGGCCGGTTTGCATTGGCTCTTTCACGCCCTGGCGATCAACGATGCCGGGGGCGATGCGTTCAACCGGCATTTTCTCAGTCGTCGCAATCGGGCCTTTGCCGTCGGTGACTTCGCCCAGCGCGTTGACGACGCGGCCAAGCATCGCTTCACCGGCGGGTACTTCGATAATGCGCTTGGTGCGCTTGACTATGTCGCCTTCTTTGATCTTTTGAAAATCGCCCAATAACACCGCGCCGACCTTGTCTTCTTCGAGGTTGAGCGCCAAGCCGGACGCGCCGCCATCGAACGCCAGCAACTCGCCCGCCATCACTTGTTCGAGTCCATGAATTTCGGCGATGCCGTCGCCGACCTTAATCACCGTGCCGATTTCGGCCACGGTCACGCCGCTCTCGAAATTCTCGATCTGCTGGCGAATAATCTTGCTGATCTCATCTGCCTTGATTTCGTTTGCCATGATTTCTCCGGTCTTACTTAAAACGACTAATTTTGCATAAGGCGCTGTTTCATTTGCGCCAGTTGGCTCTTGATCGAGCCGTCATAAATTTTGCTGCCGATGCGAGTGACGACGCCGCCGATGATGGCGTCATCCACTTTGAATTGCAGCCTTACGTCTTTGCCCGTCGCTTGTTTGAGCTGGTCGAGCAACAGCTTTTGTTCTTGGTCGTCAATCACGCGCGCCGTCGTGACTTCCGCCGAAACGATGTTGGTACGCACATCAAGTTCTCGGCTCAACGCCTGATTCATTGCGTCGAGTTGATGCAGCCGATGGTTTTCGAGCAAAAGCTGCAAGAAGTTTTGCGAGGTCTGGCGCAACGACAAACGCGCGAGCAATTCTTTCAACACGCCGCGCTTGCGGACTACGGCTATCACCGGGCTGGCGAATACGTCACGCAATTGCGCGTGGCCGTCCATCAGCGTGACGAATTGCGTCAACTCGGCGGCGACCTCTTTGGTTTCGCCTTTCGCGACGATCACATCGGCCAGGGCGCGGGCATAACGATTAGCAATAGTTGCAACACTCATAAAATCGGTTGTCGGTTGTCGGTTGTCGGTTGTCGGTTGCGGCTTCTTGAACCGACTACCGACAACTGGCTACCGGCAACTAATGTACTTTGGTCAATTCTGCGCTCACGCTGCGCAACAGTTTAGCGTCGTCTTGCGGCGTGAGTTCTTTGCGGATCATTTGTTCGGCGAGCTCGACGGCTTTTTCCGCCGTGAATTCACGCAATTGGGCGAGTGCGGATTGTTTCGCGCCTTCGATTTCGCGCGAAGCCAAGCCACGCAATTTTTCAGCATCTGTTTTGGTTTCGAGTTCGAGGCGTT
>JANNUY010000568.1:0-4273 GCA_031414155.1 Acidobacteriota bacterium | reverse complement strand
GTGTTTAAGTTTGGCTATTCATTCTGTCAGCAATCAAGCAACGGGCTGAGTCACCCACGATGGCGTATCTGCTTCTCCCAAGCCATCGCTATAACGGGCACATATTCCTGCATCCTAAAAGAATATGCAAACCCAATGTTTAAGCACGTTTGAGTGTGGAAGCTCGCCCGCTTCCGTTCTGAGGGGGTACGCGATTAAGTGGTGTGAAGAAGGATACGTTACAAATACTGTACCGAAAGCGTCATTTTATTTTGGCTTCTAGTTTTGCTTCGATGGCGGGCAAGCTCAACAAGACGACATCGCCGACGGCTTTCAAACTTTGGGCGCTCAATTTATCGAACGTATCTTTCTCAGTGTGCCAATAGGCGTGGCTGGGGCCGTAATCGAAATCAATTAAATCTACGGCTGCCACCCCCACTGAAAGAAAGCGCGCGTGGTCGTCTTCGATTGCCATAGTGGTCGTCGGAAACTGTTTGCTGTATCCAGCTTCGCGTGCCGTTTGCCAGATCGTATTGGTTAGCCACGCGGTCGAATTTTCTTCGCGCTGAATTGCCAACTCTCTGTCGCCGATCATATCAAGCAGGATGAGTGCCTTGAACTTGTCGAGTTTCTTTTCGGCCTTCAGGCGTTCGGCCATGTAACGGCTGCCGTAAGTGTTGTCTACGCCATCCAGGCATTCGCTCCATTCCGCGCAAAAGGCTTCTTCACCGTCGAAGAAAACGAATTGATAGGTAAACTTGCGCTTCGCCTTGTTTTCTTGCGCCCAGATGCGCGCGATTTCGAGCAAGGCTCCCGTACTCGAGCCGCCGTCGTTGGCTCCGACAAAGGTGAATTCCTTGAACGTCTTCGTGTCGTAATGGCTGGCAAGCGCAATCACTTGATCGGTTTCGCCCGGCAATTCAGCGATGATGTTCGCCATCCGCGTTTTACCCGGCGTGACTTTGGGCGGAGTGGTCGGCGTGAACTCATCCAGCGTCACTTTCAACCCATAGCTTTTGAGTTCTTTCACCAGATAATCGCGGGTTTGTTGCAAGGCACCCGATCCGGCAGGGCGTGGGCCGAAATCAACCTGCGTTTTAACGCTGGCTAAAGCGCGCTCGCCATCGAACGCCGTCGTTTTTTTCGATGCGCTGGTTTCAGCCGTTGTTGCAGGTTTCACCTCAAGTGTGTCGCCCTGGCTACAAGACAACGTACAGAAACTAAAGCACAGCAACCCCAAAACACGAAGAGTCAGAAAGAGAATAGACATAAAAACAGATTAACGTTGCGAGATTGCAGGGCCGGTAAAAGCCAACATCCTAATGAAAAACTCGCGTAACTGGCGACGATCTACGACGGCGTCGAGCATGCCGTGCTCGAGCAGGAACTCTGAACGTTGAAAACCTTTGGGCAGTTTTTGACGAATCGTTTGTTCGATAACGCGCGCTCCGGCAAAGCCAATCAGCGCGCCCGGTTCGGCAATGTTCAGGTCGCCCAGCATCGCGTAACTCGCTGTCACGCCGCCCGTCGTAGGGTTCGTCATCAGCGAAAAGTAAGGCAGTCTGGCTTCGTCGAGCCGCGCGAGCGCCGCTGAAATTTTCGCCATCTGCATTAGCGACAGCGCGCCTTCTTGCATGCGCGCGCCGCCTGAACACGAAACTACAATCACGGCGCAGCGATGTTCAATAGCGTATTCAATCGCGCGGGTGATCTTTTCACCTACGACTGAACCCATGCTGCCGCCCATAAAATTGAATTCCATCGCGGCGATGACGGTGGGATGTCCGCCCAGCGTACCCGTGCCGACGATGATAGCGTCGCGCAAGCCAGTGGCCTTTTGGCTTTTCCTGATACGGTCGGGATAGGGCGCAGTGTCAATAAAACGAAGCGGATCAACCGGTGAGAGTGACTGGTCGAGTTCTTCGTAATGGGCGTCGTCAAATAGCGACAATAGCCGTTCGCGCGCCGTGATGCGAAAGTGATGACCGCACGTAGCGCACACTTGCTGATGCGTTTTGAGGTCTTTGCGATAGATGGTCGCGCCGCATTCGACATTCTCGCACTTGACGAAAATGCCTTCGGTTTTAACGGTGCGCTCTTCAAGCGGAGCGACCTCTTGAATCTTTTCCGCGTTGCGGGTGAACCAAGCCATAATTGGAAAATTTTATCGGTGAATAGAAACGCGCAATAGGCTGAGGATAATACGCACGGGCTTTGGGGGTGTCAAAACTTCACCATCACTGAGGTGAAGGCGCATAATCGAAGGGATTAGGCAGATTTCTCAACGCGGTTTTCGCCTTGCGATATTGCCATCGCAAAGCGTCAATCAACGACGCAGGTAACAACGTCATCGGCAGAAACGCGAAGATGCGCGGCTGCCAGAATTTATAGCGTAGGCTCCGGCAGAAACTGCGTGCGGCTTCCTGTCGCAAGTCTGCGGTCATGGCGTGTTCGCCGACGCAATAATGCGAGAGCGCCAACGTTTCGCGCAGCATCCATTCGGGCAAGTGAATGTGTTGTCGTTCGTTTTGCAGGAACGGCTCAATGGCTTTCAAACTGTTGCGCGCAATAATCAGTTTCAACTCAGGCCGCGTAATCTGATCGGGGCGGCCTACCTGATAAACAATGGCGCTTGCGTCAAGATAGGCGACTTGTCCGGCGCGACAGGTGCGCAAGTGAAAGTCGTAATCTTCGCCGGCGGGCGTGAACTCCTCTCGAAAGAAACCTACTTGCTCACGGCGCTCGCGCCTAATCAATACTGTAGACGTATGCACCAGGCTGCCCAAAATCATCAGCGAAAAAATGTCTCCCACATAAGCCTTCGTTTCGCGCAAGACTGGTTGTAAGGCGGGAAGCAAAGCTCTGCACGATAACGACTCGCCAAAGATGGCTTCTGGCGTAGGAAACCAGCGATAGGCGCTATACATCGTGCGTAAATAAGCGTGCGAGATTAGGTCGCCTGTGTCATTCACGGCTTCCATATCCGTCCAGACCATGCCGACTTCGGGGCGCGCGTGCATCACCGCCAGTTGCGCTTCCAGCTTCCACGGATGCCACAAATCATCAGAATCAAGCAAGGCTACGAAATCGCCCTGCGCTATTTGCAAGCCGTGGTTGCGGGCTGTCGCTACGCCCGCGTTGGCTTGTTGCACATAGCGCACGCGCGGTTCGTCGCCATATTTTTGCGCGATAAGTTCCGCCGTGTCGTCGGTCGAACCATCATCAATCACGATGATCTCGACGTGCTGATGCGTTTGATTGAGCGCGCTATCTAGGGTGGCCGCGAGGCAATAGGCGCGGTTATAGGTGGGGACGATGACACTGACCAGTGACTTCTGCATAAACAATCTCGCGTTAATGAATCGGTTCGGTTACGGCTTGGCACACGCGGCCTAACGGCTCGCGTGTTCACGCGCGCCATCCAATTTTATTAAGGGTTATCCGGCAAGATGTGTGCCAGGACTCAGATCATTACCAATTTGTATTGAAGAGCGTTGCAACCATTCCGCCAGTTTGGCTAGGTCTACGTTGCCGCCTGAAAGAATCACGCCGACGCGCTGTCTGTTGAGATTTATTTTGTGATGAAACAGGGCCGCTGCGCCGACTGCGCCCGAAGGTTCGACCAACACTTTCATGCGTTCGAGCATGAACCGCATTGTCTCAATCATCTCATCGTCACTAACTAGCACAATGTCTTCGACCAGTTTTTGGACGATGGGAAAGGTCAGTTTGCCGGGCGCGCTGACCTGCAATCCGTCGGCGATGGTTAGCGGAACGCCGATGTCTACACGCTCGCCTTTACGCAGCGAGAGCAGCGTATCGTTCGCCGTTTCAGGCTCTACGCCAAACACGCGGATCGTTGGACGCAAGTGTTTCGCCGCCGTCGCGCAACCCGCAATCAAGCCGCCGCCGCTGACGCATACGAGCAAGGCGTCGAGTTCGGGTACGTCTTCGAGCAACTCCAACGCCGCCGTACCCTGCCCCGCCATCACGCGGTAATCATCAAAGGGCGGCACGAGCGTATAGCCTTTTTCTTCGCTCACCTTGCGCCCGACTTCTTCGCGGTTGACGTTATAACGGTCATAAAAAATCACCTCTGCGCCATAGCCGCGCGTACCCGCCACTTTGATCGCAGGGGCATCGTGCGGCATCACGATGGCCGCCGGTACGCCAAACAATTGCGCAGCCAGCGCCACGGCTTGCGCGTGATTGCCCGAAGAAAACGCAAGTACGCCGCGCTTGCGTTCGGTCTCATCCATCGCTGCCAATCAGTTGTATGCGCCGCGAAATTTGA
>JANNUY010000567.1:0-2310 GCA_031414155.1 Acidobacteriota bacterium | reverse complement strand
GGGCAGGTTGAGAACCTACCCCACATCGAATTTAAGGTTTTCCCGTAAACCCAACTGAAAACCGATCTAGTAACGTCATCGCGCTAGACATTTGATGATGACAGCGCCGCCCTCAATTCAGTTTTGAGCGCATTGCGCGTCGCGTGCAACTCGGCCAGCAGCTTGTGATAGTCGCCTAGCAACTCTGCCGGGTCGCCGTGATCGTCCACCGGCGCGTTGGGGTTCTTGCTGTCCAGATTGTAATTGGCTTCCTTGATGCGTTCGATTGGCACGCGCCAGGCGTTTTCGCTTTCGACGCGATTCGTCCACCATTCCTTTTCGGCGGCGAATTCCTCAATGCGAATGGGTTTGGTCTTGTTGTAATTTTTCACGCCCGCCGGATAAGGATGTTCATAAAACCAAATGTCGCGCGTGGGTTCGCCTTTGGTGAAAAACAGCAGATTGGTTTTGATGCCGGTGTAAGGCGCGAATACGCCATTGGGCAAACGCACGATGGTGTGCAGGTTGCATTCGTCGAGCAGCTTTTCTTTGATGCGCGTCTTGACGCCTTCGCCAAACAGCGTGCCATCGGGCAAGACGAGCGCGCCGCGTCCGCCGTCTTTCAAAAGGTGAACGATCAATTGCAAAAACAGGTCGGCGGTTTCGCGCGTCTGGTAAGGGAAATTCTTTTCGATGCCGTCTTCTTCCATCCCGCCGAACGGTGGATTGGTGATGATGACATTCACGCGGTCTGATGGTTTGTAATCGCGCAACGGACGCGCCAGCGTGTTGTCGTGGCGGACTTCGAGCGGGACTTCGATCTGGTGCAACAACATATTCGTCACGCACAACAGATGCGGCATCGGCTTCTTTTCAACGCCGAAGATGGAAGCCTGCAAGGTCGCTTCATGCTTCGGCGTTTTGACGTAAGTCTTGCGGATGTGTTCGATGGCGCAGGTCAGAAAGCCGCCCGTGCCGCAAGCCGGGTCGAGAATCTTTTCGCCAAGCTGCGGGTCAACCATATCCACGATGAACTGTGTGACGGCGCGCGGCGTGTAATATTCACCGGCATTCCCCGCGTTTTGCAGGTCGCGCAAAATCTGTTCGTAAATGTCGCCGAAATGCTGGCGGTCTTTCAGGTTGTTGAAATTGATGGCTTGCAGCTTGTTGATGACCTGCCGCATCAACGTGCCGTTTTTCATGTAGTTGTACGCATCTTCAAAGACGCGCCGCACAATCACGCCACGCGGGTTGCGTTGGGCATCTGCCGCCAGGTCTTTCAGCTTGCGAAAGAGTTCGTTGTTGACGAAATCAAGCAACTCATCGCCCGTGATGCCATCTTCGGGCGCAGCCCAATTGCGCCAGCGCAGCGGTTCAGGAATTGGCGAGCGGAAACGGTCGTTGAGCAATTCTATTTCCTGCTCGCTGTCGTCAAAGATTTTCAGAAAGAGCAGCCAGCCCAATTGGCTGATGCGTTGCGCGTCGCCGTCAACCCCGGCGTCTTTGCGCATAATGTCTTGAATGGTTTTGATCGTAGTGCTGATTGACATTGTGTTCTGATTGGCCGTTTTGGTTAGCCTTTGGGGACAGAAAAGGGAAAGAACCAAGCGGGTTGTGGTATCCGTTTGGGTTTCATCAGCCGCTTGGCACGAACCGGTTTCGCCAAATGCCATTCGTAATCGCCGGGTTCGCCAGTGCAGTCTACGACTTCAACAGTGCCGATTAACACGCCCGTTGGTAAATCGCCGGGACTCAGCTTGATGGTTTTCCAGGTTGCTTCGTCTCCCGGTGTGAGGCTGGCATAGATGTAAACCCGTTCCCGAAATTTGGTTGGCCGGGAACGGTATTCAATCTTCTTTTTGCCGCGCATTATCAATTCAGCATAGGGTTGTCGAATGCTCAATGCTCGTATCGGTGCTTGTTTCATAATTGGTTATGCCGCTTTGTAAAGCTCTTCTTCCAATTCGCGGATAGCTGCGGTGTATTTGGCCTTGCCGCCGAAAATGCCGTTGATGATTTCAACCGGAGTGCCGAAGCGGTCAATCGGCTGCATCTTCAGTACCTTCATGTCTTCAATATGAGTGCCGCCATCATCAGCATATTTTTCCAGCAACGCATCCAACACGGCTCGCGCCTGTTCGCCATACTTGGTGAAGTAGTCGCGCTTGCGCACATTGGCGGCACGTTCGCGGCGCGTCAATGGCGGCTGTCCAAAGGCGACGTGGCAAATCAGATCAAACGGGTCTAAATCCTTGCCGACTTCATCGGCGATGGCTTCGAGCAATACGCCCTGTTCCTGCAACTCATCCAGAATGGATTGCTTCTTATCCG
>JANNUY010000566.1:0-6222 GCA_031414155.1 Acidobacteriota bacterium | reverse complement strand
AGCGCGTCAAATGCTTCAAGCGTCGCTAACGCGACGCAATTGCGTCTTGCGCCTAACCCCGTGGGCTAGAAACCCACGGCTAAAGTCAGCCGCCGCATACGCGGCGAAAGCGGTGCAAATCTCTCGTGTGTTTATTTACTGCCGTTTGATTCAGGGCTTGCGCCATTGAGTTTCGGAGCAAACCAAATGATGCGAATGTTCGGATCCGCCGTCTGCATTTCAATGCGCAGCATTTCAGGTTCAGGTGCGGGGGCACTTGCAACGGGTTCCAGCACGTTTGCCGATTCCGCCTTTGCTAAAAGTTCAGGCGCGCTTTCGGTTTTGTTCACACGCCGCATTGCGCGATGGTGCGGCGTAACAGTTTTCTGCGGTTGAGCAAGTCGGTTAATTGGAAGGATCGTCGTTCGCCCTGCGTCAGGCGATTGGGGAGACGCAGGCGTTTTCACGATGTCAGGCGGCGGGACTCCTTTCGTTTGAAATAAGCGAAGCGAAAAAATCGTCAGCAACAACAGCAAAGCCGCTGCTACCGCAAACGGCTTTAACCACGGCATTCGCAACCAAGCTGCACGCACCGGTTGCGCTGCCAGATCTTGCCGCACGGCATAACGCAAGTCGGCATAAAACGTCTCGTCGAATTCAGGCACAGCGACTTGCCGCAACCATTCGCGCGCCTCTATAAACTCAGCCGCCGAAGCCGCGCAGCTTTCGCATTGCGCGAGGTGCGCGCTTACCTGCGCCAGTTGCGGCGCAGGCAAATCCGCGCTCGCGTAAAGCGGCAACCATGTTTCGATTCGTGTGCAATTCATTTCTTTCTTCCTTTCAGCCCTTTTTTCAGTAAGTCCTGATGAATAGCCTTGAGCTTCGTGCGCGCGACGCTGATTTGCGCACGCACCGTCGTTGCTGACGAACCCAACAGCCGCGCGACTTCTTCGGTCGGCAACCCTTCGAGATCGCGCAAGACGATGGCAGCGCGTTCTTTCTCGCTTAACTGGGCCAGCGCCCGTTGCAACAGCGCACGTTCCTGTCCGGCCAGCGCATCGGCTTCGCTGTCGTCGTCGCTCGCCAGTTGCGCGACGGCTGCTTCGTCAAGCGACAAGCCACCGTGCCGTACGCGCTGGCGTTGCAAGTCGCGGCATACGTTGACGACGATGCGATAGAGCCAACCCTTGAAATCATAGCGCGCGTCATATTTGTGCAAATGGCGAAAGACCCGCAGAAAGGCTTCCTGCGCGGCATCGCGGGCGTCTTCGCGCTTACCCAACAAGCGCCACGCCAGCGTGACGACGCGCTGCTGGTGCATCTCCATCAACTGATCGAAGGCCGCGCGTTCCCCCGCCTGTGCGCCCCTAATGAGTTGATGAATGAGTTGCGCGTGCGGGTCGAAATCCGCTGGCAACTCGTCACTTAAGTTGTTGGGCATCAGCGCCAGTTCCGCCCATCGGCCTGACATCGTCGCGTCCTCCACATTTGCTTGCTCGGTAATTACTACTGGTCCGTAGGCTTAAACGTTGAAAAGTTTTTTTGATGGCAAAAGATTTGCGTCGGGCTGCCTTGCGAACTTTTCCGTGACTTTGGCGTTAAGAGTGATCGCGTCGCAAGCACTGTTCCGTTCGCATCTCATTGCTAAGGAAGCGACTGCGCAAACGCTGACGACTTGCGCCTTGCGTTCGGGGCATCGTTATAAAGAGTTAGCACGACAAACCTTGCAGTTAGTGCGACCACATCACAAATTAGCGCAAAATCTCGAAACAAGCCGTACTGGAGAAAGCCCCGAAAAACGCAACCGCGGAGCGGTACGGGGAGCGTGCCTTCAGATCAATTGACGCATTGGCGTGGGCTTCAGGTCGCTCACGCTCACCGTACCGCACTCGCGCCCGCTCCTCTATTCAAAACGAAAACCGCACTCCCAACCGCATCGTGCGCGGACGAATCGTGCGCGGCGGCACGAGAAAACTGCCCAGATTGGTCGGCACGTAATTCACGAACTCCGACCCGAAACTGAACACCGTCGTGTTGAATGGATTAAACGCTTCGACTTGCCATTCCATGGTGCGACGTTCGGCGAGTTTGAATTCGCGCGTGAGGCGCAGGTTCAGCGAGTGCGTAGCGGGGCCGCGTCCGGCGTTGCGGGGCAAGTTGCCGACTGTGCCGATGGTGGGCAGCGAGAAAGCGTTGGCGAGTTCAGCGCGCAATTGTTCGTCGCTGTGCCGCCAGTCAATCTTGCCAAGCTTGCCGCTGAAATTGGGGCGATCCGTGTTCACGTCATCGAGATTACGGTCGTTGCCGCTGCTGCCTACGCTGAGATTGAACGGGCGTGCGGAACTCAGCACCAACGTACCCGACAAATTCACTTTGAACGGCAACAGGTAATAACCGCTCATCGTGACGCGATGGCGCGCGTCGAGCGCACTCAACGCGCGTTCGTTGCGCCAGTCGCCCACGATCAGCGGCGACGACGTATTCAACGTGCCATCATCAATCAGCTTACTCAACGTATAAGACGCGCGCAGCGTGCCGCGCTTCGACAAACGTTGCGTCAATTCAAAGCTCGCGCCGTGATAAAAGCTGTTGCCTTCGGCGTGCAACTCTTCGACTTGCGTGAGGTCGGGATTCGGACGCAATGAACGAAGCGCGCGCAACGCTGTAACAATTGGCCCGGCGGTGTTGGTGGTCGAAAGCGAATTCAGCCCGAAAATCACGACCGGCTTGCCGTTCTCATTGACCGTGCGACTGTTAGCCGTACCCAAATCGAAACGCACCGTATCGGAATTGCCCGTCGCCGTCAGCGGCCTTACTCCATTGACCGCGCGGTTATCGAAATCGCGTGACATCAAATACGCCGTGAACGTAGCGAAGCCTGACGGCAGGCGTGCGGCGTTCGCGTTGATCTCGCGCCACAGATGAATGCCGCGATTGAAAATGTAGTTGAATTCGAGCTTCGTGCCTTTGCGCAACTCGCGCTCGAAACCGAAGTTGGCTTGATAGCTTTCGGGAATGCGAAAGTCTTTGCTCAAGCGGCGCAGGAAGCCCGCTTCCTTTACGGCGAATTGCGCGACGCGAGGGTCGTTCGCCGCCAGCGGCTGGGGGAATTGCAATTGCGGCAACAGCGCCGTCGCCGTGTTCGTGTCAATCGCCAGCGTGTTCGACGTGAGCGTGTAATCATCCAATGTTCGCAGCATCGCACGGTTATAAAAGATGCCGTAACCCGCGCGCATCACCATCTTGTTTGAGTTGCGCGGCGCGTAAGCCAGCGAGACGCGCGGGCCGAAATTGTTGCGATCGGTGATGATCGTTTCGTTATCCCAGCGCAGCCCAAAGGCGACGGTCAGCCCCGGACGCGCGCGCCAATCGTCCTGCACAAAAAAGCCTGTATAGCTGTTGAACAATTTCGAGCCAGTATTGAAGCGATGTTCGTAACGCGCAGGCTTATTCGTCAAAAAGTCTCGCACCGAAGCGAAACGGAATGTGCCGGTGCTGTCGCTCAAATCTTCGAAGCGAGAATAAATGCCTTGCATGTCCAAGCCGACCCGCCACGAATTTGCGCCGCGCAAACTCGTCACGGTTTGCTGGAATTGCCAGCGCGTTTCGCGGCGGTCGGTGCCGCTGAGGTTGCTCGAACCCGCGAGCAGATTGCCGGTACGCGAAAACTGATTCGTCGTCGCGCTACCCGGCACATCGCGCGGATCGTCCATATCAATCAAGACGACGGGGCTGTTGCTGGGCGGCGCATCAGCAGGACTCAGCCGCGAAAGCTGAAAGCGCACATTCATCACACCTTTTGACGAAAGCACATAATTGTCGGCCAACGCCAAACTGAAACTGTCGCGTCCGGTGCGGCGAATCGTGTCTAGGGTCGCGCGTCCGCCTGCGAAGCCGCGTTCATCGCGTTGCGAGGCGAGCGAAAAAATCAGGAAGGCATTGTGCGTATCGCTGAAATGATAATCGCTGCGCACTTGCCCGGTATGCGCGCGGCGCGGCGTCGTGAGGCGTTCGTCATAAAGGCCAACAGGCTCGCTATCGTTGAAGGTGACTGCCTGGCCTTGCGCGTTGCGTCCGGTGAAACCGAGATTGGCTCCGTTGGCGCGCGGCAGCGGAAACAAGGCGTTTTGATTGATCGGTACGAGCGCGGCGATGTCAGCGCGGTCATAAATGTCGTCGTATTCATACGCGCCAAAGACAAACCACTTCTTGGCCTTGAGCGGCCCGCCATACGTCACGCCGGGGTTGTGGTTTTGATAAGGCAGGCGAAAGCCGCGATCAGCTTGCGAGTTGCGGCGAAACGAATTGGCGTTGAGCATTTCGTCGCGGAAGAAATAAAACGCGCGTCCGCGCCACTGATTGCTGCCGCCACGCAAGCGCAGGTTCACGCGCCCGCCTGCCGCACGACCGTATTCCGCCGAAAACTGATTGGTGACGACTTGCACTTCTTCGACGGCGTCAAGCGTAGGCACAAAGCGTTCGCGCGCGGCGCGGTCGTCGTTGTTGTCGAGGCCTTCGATAGTGAGGTTGTTTGAAAAAGCCGAACCGCCTTGCAAGCCAAAGATGCCGGATTCTTCAGGCGTGCGTCCGAAATTGTCGCGGCGGTCGCCGTCGGCCAACTCGCGGTCGCTGAACGCGGGCGCAGCCGTGCCGGGTAAGAGATAAACCAGATCAAGAATGTTGCGCGACTCGAGGGGCAGCTTGTCTATCGCTTCGCGGTTGAGCGTACCGCCCACGACGGTGCGCGTCGTGTCAATTTCGATGGCGGTGACTTGGCTGTCTATGATGACTTGTTCAGCGAGTTGGGCGGGTTTGAGTTCGATGCGGCGCGTGACGGTCGTACCCGCAACAACGTTGAGATTGGTGAGCGCGACGGTTTGAAAGTCCTGCCGTTCGACGCGCAGTTCATATGTGCCGGGCAGCAAAGCCGTCAGTCGAAAGCTGCCGTCAGCTTTGGTTTTCGTGTTGCGTTCGATGCCGGTCGTGACGTTTTTCGCCGTCACTTGTGCGTCGGGTACGGCGGCTTGCTGGGAATCGGTGACGGTTCCGGTGAAGGTGACAAAGTCTAAATCGTCAGCGGCGAGCGCGAAGCTGGCAATCAGACAAAAGCAAAACGCGCGAAGGCTATGGCGCATGTTGGCTCCTTATGAAGGCTGCAATTGGCTTGGCGACGAGGCTAGCGGGGATCGCCTCGCAAGAGAGGTTACGGGTTATACGACGGCCATAGGTGGCAACTTAGGCCGTCGCGCTGTTGGCATACTGAGCGCGTTGCGCGCGATAAACAAAATTGGCGCGGCCAAAGCGCACTTCAAACCCGTCCTCGAGTTTGGTTTCGCCGATGCGCTTGCCGTTGACATAAGTTCCGTTGCTGCTTTCAAGGTCTTGCAACGTGTAAGACGCGCCTTCGCTCGCGGCAATGCGGGCGTGGCGTTTCGAGACCGATGGATGTTCGATCACGAAGGCGTTGTTGAGCGTACGCCCCACGAAAACTTCGTCGCGGTTCAAGATGAAGGCAATGCGTTCGTCCCCGTCGTTGGTGATGGTGACGAAATGCGGGCGCAGGTCGAGATTCTCGCGCGCGGGAATACGTATGTTCGCGCCGCAACGCATACAGAATTTTGCGCCGGGGCGTTGGGCTTCGGTGCATACGGGGCAGAGTTGCAATTCGTCGGGGTCGGGAATGATCGCGCCGCAACGCAGGCAGGGCATACCGGCCTTGCCGCGCGCGCCGCATTCCTGACAGTAACGTCGCGTGGGCATCAACAGCGTCCCTTCGCGATGCGGCGAAGTCTCTGCGTGAAATTTGAGCTTTGACCGCACCCAGAAAAACAGCGCGACCATAATGCCGACCAATACGGCAAACAAAATCAGGTATTTCGTTGCACCCACCAGCAAGGCGTCAAAAATTGCGTGCAAAAGCGAAGCGATCAACCAGCCCTGCACAATGATCGGGATGCGTTGGCTCGCCAGATTCGGCACGAGTTTGGCGCGACACAAGGCTAGTCCCCAAACGGCAGAAAACAGCGCGTGGCCGGGGTTGGAAAGCGGGCCGCGCAAAAACACCAGCAACGGATTGTTTTCAGAAAGGTAAAGGACGTTTTCGACGGCGGCGAAACCTAAGGCCGCTGCCGCAGAATAAATAACGCCATCGAGCGGTTCGTCGAATTCGGGCTGACGATAGGCATACACCCACACCATCAGCATTTTGACGGCTTCTTCGACCGGGCCGACCACGATGAAAAG
>JANNUY010000565.1:0-1373 GCA_031414155.1 Acidobacteriota bacterium | reverse complement strand
CGTAGTCAATTTCGCCCGTCGCGTCAAAGTGCCGGGCTTGTATTCGTGGGGTTATAACGACGAGACGTGTCCGCCGACTTCGATGTATGCGAGTTACAACGTGATCGGCGCGCCGAAACAATTGTTGCTCGCGCTTGAGACAGGGCATAACAACGTGCCGGAACAAACCGAAAAAGTGAATCGCTGGATCGAGAACTTTTTGAAATCTGGCAAGACCGAGTATTGATTTAAGGCTTATGCAAACCCGGAGAATTTAGCCACGAATTTCACGAATTAACGCGAACGCAACGAATGGTTCGTGAAAATTCGTGTTCATTCGTGGCGAAAAAATCTTTTGGGTTTTCATTCTTGTGAGAGCCAGGGGCTGCGCGCGTAACTTTGCTCGCTGAAATATCCGCGCAGCAATTTAATCGCCGGTGGCTGGTTGGGCTTGAGCAATACGGTCACTACGTCATAACGAAACGGCTCGTCATTTACGCTGAGGATGCGGCGATAAAGGCGAGCCGTTTTTATTATGTGGCGTTGCTTGGCGCGGTCTACGGCGGTTTCAGGCGCAGTGAATGCGTCGTCAGTGCGGGTTTTGACTTCGACGAATGACAGTACGAAAGGCCGTACCGATTCGTCATAAGCGATGATGTCAATCTCGCCAGTGATGGGGCGTCCGGTAGGACCGTAACCAATCGGCGCAACGTAATTCGTCACGACCAGCCGATAGCCATGCGCGAGCAGATATTCGAGTGCCAGCGTTTCGCCTTGCTGGCCGAGCGCGTGGCGTGCGTCAGTTTTGAGGTTTGTTTCGCGGGTCATCCACATCTTTGTCATACCTCTTTCGTCAGTCTTAACACCTGAAACCACTGCGCCTAATTTTCACGCATGCCGTTCCGCTCTGACGGTATAACGAATTCACTTCGCCATTGCCAGCAACGTAAAAACCGAATTCTTGAAGGAAACGACGAGCCATCAACTATCAAGGCTGTACGCGCATGCCTAGAACTTGTGTTCTTATCGTTATGACACGTCCAATTCCACTGGGATCACGCGCGCACTTTCTTCGCGCTCCTCAACGCCGAACGCAACCACACACCCGCCTATCGTTTGTGCAGCGAAGCGGAGTGATTTATGTAACCGATGTTGGCAGTTGCGCAAGTGGAGATGGAGCAGATTACTGAAGCGGTGCAAAAGGTTCAGTAGCACCTGAGTGAGTTGGTCTCGCCGTGATTATCGGCTAGAATTCGGTGCGTATGGCATTTAGAAAGTGCCTTAAACTAAAGAGGTGATCAGCGTCGCTGCCGCTAACCAGCAGCAGACTTGCTTTTTTAAGCTCTCTGTTCAATCTATTCAATGAGCGTAATTGATTTGCGGCTTTAGTTAGT
>JANNUY010000564.1:0-1146 GCA_031414155.1 Acidobacteriota bacterium | reverse complement strand
CGCGCTCGACGGCGATGTCTTGATAATAGCGTCCTTGAAAATATCCGCCGCGATCTTCAAACGGAACTGCCGCAAACCGGTCGCGCCAGTTGTTTTGCGTGGCAAAGGTCATCTGCCACAACTCTTCCGGCGTCGGGTAATGCGGCTGTTCGCCTTCTGTGCCTTCGTGCATGTCTACGGCGTAAATGCCTTGTCCGTTGGTGGCGTACGTGAACCGCACTTGCAACTTGCCCGCATAATCTTTGGCCTGCGCGACGCCTTCGGTCAGCGCCGAGTCCCAGGCTTTGGCTTCGATGACGGCGAGTTTGTGGTTGCGAAATTCCAGTACGTAATCAGCCGTCAGTGACTTGCCGCGCCGCCCGTGGCCTTCGATACGCCCCAGCGTGATCGGATATTCGCGGCGAATGCGGCTGCCCGCGACGACTCCCCAACCGGCGGTTTTTAGCGCAGGGTCAATGTGTTCGGCTCTGGTTTCGGCTTCGTTCATCGTTTGTTCTTAAAGTAGGGCTTGGTGAATGGACGGGGCTAGTACTTTGAATGCGCGACAACTTTATCGTTGGTTACGCCTTTTCTTCGTCTCGGAAAGACTGCTGATTTCAGGCAAGGCTTGCTCATTGGTTAGGTGTATCTTCGTCTCGGAGAGCAAAAGCGGTATTGATGTTCCCGTCTGCTGATTTCAGGCAAGGCTTGCTCATTGGTTAGGTGTATCTTCGTCTCGGAGAGACGGTTGAATTTAGGCAGGTCGTTCACGGCCTGCAAAAGCGGTATTGATGTTCCCGTCCCAGCGGGACGGTTGAACTTCTTCGCCCTTCATTTCATCAGCCCCAAACATAACGTTCTTCATTTCATCAGCCCCAAACATAACGTTCGTCATAATCAATTCCGTGCTTTAGCAACAGCCCGCGATATTCTTCCTGATAACTGTTGTGCTGATGATGTTCGCGTTGATTTTGAATGTAGGCAACTATCGTTTCCAGATTCGATTTGCTGACGGTAAATGCGCCGTAACCTTCTTGCCACGCGAAATCGTGTAAAGTGGGAAAGGTCTCATGAATCCATTTTGAAGAATCGCCTTTCAGATATTGCGCCATCTGGCTGGGCGATAACGTCGCAGGAGCCATCACCAACGCATGGATATGATCGTCA
>JANNUY010000563.1:0-5200 GCA_031414155.1 Acidobacteriota bacterium | reverse complement strand
GTAATGCGCGTGTTGTCGAATACCGTATTGAATGTCAGGTAAGGCAAAAACACCTTTAGCAACGTCGCGCTCAAACTCAACGAATTACCGCGAAACGTATCGGCGATGAAGTTATTCGTCGCGGTGAAAGGCTTTTCCAACCACGGCAAATAGAGCGGCCCGCTTTTGCCGCGCGCCTGTGACAGCGCATCAGTCAATTCTTTGAAGGTTTGCGCAGCGCGGCCTGACGACAAGTGATAGATGCCGTGATTCGGTTTTTCTTTTTGATGAATCGTGACGATGGATTCGGCGACGAAATCTACGTTGACGATGTCTATCTGGTCGGTCGGGCGAAAGGGCAACACGGGCAAGCCCGCGAGGAAGACGAACGAGCGCACCATATCAAATTGCGTAGTCTCGGCGTGCCGCGAATCGCCCAAGATGATGCTCGGACGAAAGACCGTGTGCGTCACGTCGGGCAGTAGTTCATGAACCATGTGTTCGCAAAATTTCTTGGTGCGGGCATAAGGGTCATAGTCCGAACGGTTCCAATCGAGCGAAGCGTCTTCGGTGACGACTTCGTTTTGGCGCGAGCCGCAAATGGCAACGGTGGAAACATCGCTAAAACGGCGCAAGCCGTGCTGATCGCGTGCGGCTTGCGCGAGCTTGATGACTTCGAGCGTGCCGCGCAAATTCACGTTCATACACGTCTTTTCCGACTTGCGATTAAGCGAAGCCGCGCAATGAATAATGGATTCAGTGGTCGTGACAAGTTCGCGGTATTTGTCATCCGCCAGCCCGAAATGCGCGTCGGTCAAGTCGCCGCGAAAGATGCGGATGCGCGTCTTGAGGAATTCGTGAAAGCGCGGGAAGTCGAGATGCAATTGCAACGCGCGCCAGAGACGGCGCTCGGCTTCGGCGTCGTCTTTGGCGCGCACCAACAAATTGAGTTGGTCGGCGTGTTGTTCGAGCAAGAGCGACGCTACGTGCGCGCCGACATAACCGGTCGAGCCGGTCAGAAAAAGTGCCATAGGAAATTTATTCTTTCTTGGTTCGCATAATCAGCGCCAGCACCAGCGACGTTATCGCGCCAATCATAACGCTGCCGATTGCACCTTGTACGGCGTAGTTGGCGAGATTGAAGTTCGCTTGCAGCGCCTCAAGTTTGTATCCCTGCGCCAAGCCTGCATTGATCGCGTTTTGAAAGTAAGTGGGCGTGATAAATTTGAAAACCAGTTGTTGCGCCAGTGGAGACAATAACGCCACGATGACGCTCACGCCGAGTCCAAAGAGAAACAACTCTTTGAACGTCGCCTTGCCGTTCAATTCAGCGCGGCGTTCGCGGAAGGCATAAACATACACAGCGACCGCCGGGAAAAAGATCAGGTTGGTAAACATCGGATGCCACTGGATGCGTTGGTCGTGAAAGCCCAACAGTTTTTCCAGCGTCAGCCAAAGAATCGTCATGACCGAAAACGTCGCCCCCCATTTGATGATGGTCTTCATAACTCAGGTTCCTTTCGTTGTTAGACAGACGCGATTACGGCACGTCTGTAAGAATAGTTGGTAAAAACAGCTTGAATGATTGCTGTAATCACAACGTCGGAACTGCTGATTGCGACGTGCGCCATCATTGCGCCAATTGTGCTTCTACGGGTGGCGCGGGCATCTGAAAAGGCCGTCGCACTTTATGTTCGATAGGGCGGCCTTCGATCAGCGGATAAGACCAGATGCGCAGTGCGGGAATGTGAACGTTGATCCAGTAATCCCACCAATCCAGCGTGCTGGCGTCATAAGCGAACGCGGCACGTTCAGCTTCAGGTAAGGCGGCAGAAAGAATTTCGACATTCTTTGCTTCAAATATGTGTTCGTTATGCAAGATGAACGGTTCGTAAAGCTCGATAAGCTTTTCGACTTTTTCGAGATCGCGTTCGCGGCGCAACAGCGGCGAACGCGACATCGGCAGCGGTTCGATGATGCGCAATAACGCGCGAATAACTTGTTTCTGGCGCGGCGCACTGAATGATTTATAACGTGCTTTCGTCACCGAAATCGAATCGAAGTGCAGCTTCATGCGATGGTGAAAATCATTCTGCGCGCGGTAATGCTTGCGATGCGCAAGGCCGGTCAATTCAATTGAACGCCGCATATCGCAAGGGTTCGTCGCCGAAGTCGCCAGTTGATACATGCGTTCGTGTTTGCGTTCGACCAGCGCGGCAGCGATGAGCGTCATGCCGCGACAGACCAGGTCAACCGGAATAATGTCGAGGCATTTTTTTTCGTTCGACGGCAATTGGCGAAAGAACGTGCCGAGCAGATAAGACAACGGCGCGCTGGTGTTGACGCCTTCGTTCCAGCCTTTGAATGGATCGTGCGTAGAGGTTTCGACAATCGAAGGCCGCACGACCGCAATCGGCAAATCTTTGGCTTTAAGCGCAATCAACGATTCGGCCAGGCTCTTGGTGTAAGTATAAGTATTCGGCCAACCCCACTCTTTCGCGCGACGCATTCCAGCTTCGACGAGTTCTTCGCGCGTCCAGCGTTGGCGCTGTTTGCGCAATTGCGTATCGAGTTCTTTTTCGCCGAGTTGTTTACCTTTGGCTTTGAGCTGGCGCGTCAACTGTTCAGTGATTTCAGGTGATTCAGCGCGGGTTTCAATCTCTTGGGCGAGCGTGTGCAAATAAGCGTGTTCGGTCAGCGCGTCATAGTCTTTCCGACTCAACGGCGTGTAATTGGCGCGTTCGCTTTCAGCAACGCGCCCGTCGCGTTGGCCGACGACGTAACAGGTCGAAAGGTGCAGCAGCGCCGTGTGATCGCACGAGCGCACGAAGTCGAGCATCACGTCCGTACCGTCTATGTTGATTTGCAGAGCCTGGCGCAAGTCAGGATTGAAATCAGTCAGGCCTGAACTATTGATGATGACATCCAGCTTGGGACGCAATCTGGTGAGCGTCACTTCATCCAACCCTAAATCTTTGGCGCTGACATCGCCTTCGACAATTTCGATTTTGTCGGCGATGAATTGCGGCAGCTTGTCGCCGTACTGTTCGTGAAAGCTGGCAAAGAGCGGCGATTCAGAAAGGATGCGTTCAAACCGCGCGAGCGCAGGCGTCGAGCGGCTGCGACGAATCAACAAATAAATCTTGCCGATTTCGGGCAGGTCTTTGAGGATGTTGGCTACCCAGACTTTGGCAATGAAGCCAGTGAAGCCGATTAATAAAACGTGTTTACCTGCGAGGGCTTGTTTGACCGAAAGCGAGGCGACGTTTTGATGCGACTCGAAAATCACTTGCGGCGTAGCCAACTTGGGCAAAGGCCGCGTGGTCGGCTGAATTGCGCTCCGCAATTCAGCCAGCGGATAGCCCAGCATCCGTTGCAGCTTGGCATCATCATAAAGTCCATCAGGACTGCCGCCAATTAACCCCGCCAGCACTTGGCGCGGACGAATTATGGGTACGCTCAAACGTCCCGTCGCCAAGCCATCACGGAACTCAAGGCGATTGGCGAGCAAATAGGACAAGCCCAGATGCTTCGCCAACGGACGCATCACATGATCGAGTCCTTGACTGACCAACACAATCGGTTTGCCAGAGGCTTGCGCTTCTTTCAACTTCGCCAGACCCGCTGCTTTCAAGCGCGGCTTTAGCTTGTATTCAAAATACTCTTCGCCCAACGCATCCAACCGGTCGCAACTAATGCCGCGCAACAACAAGTGCAAACACCGCGTAGCGAACTTGCGGTCAATGGCATACAGCAGCGGGCGAATAACAGCGGATAAAGCCAATGCCCAGCGCCGCATCCAGCGGTCGGTGAACCGCTGCGCGCGCCAAGTAAAAAAACCAATAGGCCGTACGGCGCTCAGGTTGAGCAAGCTGCCTTCTACGCGCCAATAAATCGCGTTGTCAGGAATCGAATTGGAATGCTGGGATGAACTCGCCATAAAACATAGCGCCACCTGTCAGATTGAAATGCAACTCGCATTCCTTGACCTGTCACACGCGCGCCGAAATGTATCTCTTAAATTCGTGGACTGTTTGTTCGGTTGAGGTCGTTCGCCTCAAAACGATATGGCATGAAACCTGAAATGCAGAACGCCGTCAATCTATAGCATTCAAGAAAATGTTTTCCCCCACGAAGCCCCCACGAAGAAGACACGAAGGCTTTACCGGTAGAACTGCTCCTCTGCGTGAAAACTTCGTGTCCCTTCGTGGGGGGAAAACATTTTCTTGAATGCTCTATAGAACGTTAGAACGTTGCTGTGACTTCCTTTGCTGACGCGGGGCTTCCGACCCGCTGGTTTTATTATACGCCGATAAATTCGCGCAATCGGCAGTCGCTTCGCGCGTTTGACCGCATGGCAAACGCCGCTATAATCGCGCTTACCTCTACGCCACTTTTACCTACTTTCACAACCTGGAGAGATATAGCAGTGAACTTCACCGAGATTGAAAAACTGTTGGGCGAGGAAGGCCCAGCTTTGCTGACGCATGAGTCAAAAACCATTGATAAAAGCCTGTTGCACCTGCCCGGTCCTGATTTCATAGACCGCGTGTGGATCAATTCTGACCGTCCCATCCCAGTCTTACGCAATTTGCAAGAGACCTTTAATCACGGACGCCTCGGCGGCACGGGCTTCCTTTCGATTCTGCCCGTAGATCAGGGCATTGAACATTCCGCCGGAGCGAGCTTCGCGCCCAACCCAATTTATTTCGACCCCGAAAACATCGTCAAACTCGCCATCGAAGGCGGCTGCAACGCCGTGGCTTCGACCTTTGGCGTGTTGGGTTCGGTCGCGCGCAAATACGCGCACAAGATTCCTTTCATCGTCAAAATCAACCACAACGAATTCTTGAGTTATCCGAACCAGTTCGATCAGATCATGTTCGCGGGCATCAAGCAGGCGGCTGACATGGGCGCGACTGGCATTGGCGCGACGATCTATTTCGGCTCAGAAGAATCGAAACGCCAGATCGTCGAAGTCAGCAAGGCTTTTGCTTACGCCCACGAACTCGGCCTGTATACAGTGCTGTGGTGTTATTTGCGCAACAACGCGTTCAAGAAAGACAAGGACTATCACGTCTCGGCTGACTTGACCGGGCAGGCCAACCACCTCGGAGTCACCATCGAAGCCGACATCATCAAGCAAAAGATGCCGATGAATAACGGCGGCTATAAAGCCATCGCGTCGAAAGAGAATCCTTACGGCAAAACCGACGAACGC
>JANNUY010000562.1:0-2641 GCA_031414155.1 Acidobacteriota bacterium | reverse complement strand
GCCTATTGCCGGGTAACTCATCGCCAGATCGAAACGGCCATCCTGATTGAAATCGGCGGCCACCAACGACCCACCGTAACGTTGCGCCGCGAAGCTGGCCGATAAGCGCAATTCACCGTTGGCTTGTCCCAGATAGGTTTTCAGACGATTCGAGGTGGCATCCCAGAACACGACATCAGAGCGTCGGTCGTTGTTGAAATCGCTTACCACGAACGCCGGTACGTTGGTGGTGCTTTCATAACTTTGCCCCGGCGCAAAGACCGGATAAGGGCAATCCGCTGAAGCGCCTGCCACCTCGATTGGTATGTCACGGACGGTTTGCAGTCCGCAGTTGTCGGTGAGTACGACGCGTAAAGTCCGTGAAGCTGCGGTTGGCGTGATGAAGTAATGTGAACTGTAAGCGCCAGGCGATGAGATTGGGCTTTGTATTTGACCGTCGAGAAAAACCTGTCGGTTCGATAGGGACGTGTTGGCATCAACGCCGTAATAAATATAGGTCACTAAAGGGGCTACAATTGGACTGAGAGATGAAGTTAGCGCCACGATTTGAGACACGCCTTCGCGCATTGCAAGGCTGGCAGGAGCGCTACGAATGGTAGGTGGGCGTGCTGCCGTGACGTTCAACGGAATGATTGCCGTAGTGCTTAACCCAGCTTGATTGGTAACGCGCAGCGTCAGGTTGTAAGTGCCCGGAGTTACATCGCAGGCTACGCCTGTGATGCCTTGCAACTGACCACTGTCATTGATTGCAATCTGAGTGAGCCCGATGCCCGCCGGTAAGGTGACGATGTCAACGCGCAAATTGGTGGTTGGCGTGAGCGTGTCGCTCACGGTTGCCAGTCTCAACTGACCAGACCTGCCTTGCGTGAGTACGTTAGTCGCAGGCGTCACCGTTGGTGCGGTAGGCGTGGCAGTGCCGCCGCGATTGAGCCATACGGTGAATTGTTGATTGTTCAAGGTGACGAAATCCATTCGTCCGTCGTTGTTTAGGTCTTCGGCCAGTTGCGTCTTGGTCAAGGGCGCTACCCCTTGCAATAACGGCTGGCAAAAAGCACTGGCTCCGTTATTGATGGCGAACTCTCTCGGTTCGCCGAGTAACGATTTGTTGATGAAGCTCGCGTCAGGTCGTTGATCGTCATTGAGATCGCGCAACAGCCACAGCCGCTGCCCTGCATTCACTGGCAGGTCTTGCCCGGTGATCGTAAACGAGAAGCTGCTGGTTTCGCGTTGACGCGCTACTTGCAGCTTAAATGAATCGCTGACGTTGCCTGCTCCCTCATTGCTGCTGCCGGTGGTGAACACCACATCGCGTTTGCCATTCAAATCAACATCGCCAATCGCCGAACTGAGAATGACCGAATTGGACGAAATCAATTCGGTGCGCGGGCCGATGTTGCCGCCGCCGCCCGAATAGAAAAACACCTTGCCGGGCTGGTATTGCGCGAGAACTAAGTCGCGTATGCCGTCGCTGTTGAAATCCGCTAAATGAACTTGTGATTGAGAAGCAAACGTATCGCTGAAGCCCGCCTGCAAACTGCCATCGGCTTGCGCGAAGTAAACCTGCATGCGTTGGAAGTTGAAGCCACCGGCAATCACGACATCGGTGCGCGTGTCCAGGTTGAGCGTGCCGGTCAACAGCGCTTCGGGCTGGAAGCTCTGCGCGAAGCCGATGCGCGGCCCGACGGTGAGCGCACCTTGCGCATTGCTCAAATAAATTGCCAGCGTGTCTACGGCGCTGGCAAAGACCGGATTGCCGGGGCCGCTCAACACGATAATGTCGGAGCGTCCATCGCCGTTGAAATCGCCTTCGCGCGCCAGGGCGGGCGCATCTACCGTCGTTACGCCCGGCCCTCTGTTGAAGGCTCCCGCGCCGTCGCCGTAATAAAGCGTGATGCGTTTGTTGGTAACATTAACGATGGCCAGATCGCGTTTGCCATCGTTATTAAAATCGCCCGCGACGAATCCGCCGTTGCCGAGTTCGTCATAAGTTCCGGCTTCGCGCACATTGGGCAAGCCGCAAGTGGCGGGCGGCAAACCCTGCGTCGCTCTTGCTGATGTGAATGATTGCAACGTAGCGAAAAGGCCGATGAGGGCTACTAAAGAAAGCGTACACCAAGTCATCAAACGGAAAAACGTCTTCATACAAAAGCCTCACTGAGATGAACCGCACAGTAGCGAGAGGTTTGTGTTGTGGGGGAGGGCGCAAAACATCTAGGGGGCGACTGTCATCCGACCTCCTACCCCTGACAATTGGGATTGTAAATTAGGAGCAGGCCCGCTTCAAAACGAAGCGGATGAAGCCGATTATTTAACGACCACCTTGACGGTGTTGGAGGTTTTACCGTCCACGGTAAATGCGATGTGGTAGTGGTTCAACTAGGTGAGAGAAGCGAGCGATTGTAACGATGAAGGAACAAGCGCAAACAAATCTCGTGCATTAGGTCTGACTTGGAAAAGGACAAGGTCTTACGGACAAACCGTGCGAGCCGTTGTCGCAAAATATTATTCCAACGTTCTACGTGAGCCGTTTGCCCCGATTCTTTGCCGCAAGCGGTGTGCTGCTCATCAGGAATGACATTGTTGTAAGCTTCCCAAAAGTCAGTGTAGCAGTGACCGACTTGATAAACGGCGGGGATTGCGT
>JANNUY010000561.1:0-6599 GCA_031414155.1 Acidobacteriota bacterium | reverse complement strand
GCGGCCAACAACATAGAGGCTTGCAAGCCAATGCGCATCGGCATGCTAAACGTGGCCCATAACCGCGCGAGTCCGCCGGACAAAGTCGTCGGCCACAGCCAGCTTTTGACTTGGCGCGCAGCCTTTTGAGTAGACGTGGCTTTAGGCTCAGCCGCCAGCACCGTCCAATCGTCGAGATAGCCTTGCGCGATCTTGACGCGTTCGCGGTGCGAGGACAAAGCCAGAAAGTAACGACGAAAACGCACGAGGTCTTCGCCGCGCAACTGTCCGTTGACGAAGCAATCAATCAGGTCGTCTTCGACAATTTTCACGCGCTGTTGAAACGGCGCGTCGGTTTCGAGCAGGTTTTGGAGCCGTTGCATTTCGCTTTCAGGCAAACTGCCCAACAGGAAACGCGATACTTGATCGCTTGGCATGGCAAACGCTTCACTTTCTGTTTGAAAACAGGAAATTAGTGACTATTTAATTGGCTCATTGGGGGTATAAACGACAAGGCTTTATACCAGCATCGGCAGTTTTCAGCAAAACCTCGATTTTTCACATTCTGACGGCGCGTTGCCAAGCCGTCGTTCCAGCACGTCAAACTTGCTTAGGGATGACTCGGAAATAATAAAGCCTTTTCACCGCAGAGGTGCGGAGGTCTCGCAGAGTTGCCGCAGAGAAAAGGTAGATTCTGCTTCTCCGCGTAAATTCTGAGGTGAATGAAGATTTGGCAGTTTTATTCCAGATCAATCCTTAACCACAACGAGTGAAATCTGGCCGCTCACTCACGACCGACAGTAACGTTTCGCCCTCTCTTCCACTTCTCATCGAACCCCAAAACATTGAAACTCAAACATAGGCTGAGGCGAGCAAATGCCTATGGATATTGAGCGAAATCATTTTCATCGTTTCTTTCTGAACTTCATATTGCCAGCCTAATCATCGCGTGCCAGACACGATGAGATAGGCCACTTCGGGCGAGGTGTGTGCAATCTCTGAGGCCGGAAGCGAACACAAGATAAACAAGTCGGTCAGTCAGCCGGTTTAAGAGAGACATCCCCATATGAAACAAAATTTAATGACACGCGCCGCTGTGCGCGTAGGACTCGGATTAGGTGCTTGCCTGTTATTGGCGAGTTTGAGTTTTTTAGCGGAACGTTCAGTTGAAGCCAGCAAGGCTCCTACCATGTTCGGCACTTATCCAGCAGGTTTCGTCAGCGAAATCATCGCGGGCGCAGGCCTGGAGTTTCCGACTTCGCTCGCTTTCACCAGCGGCAACCGGATGTTCATCACGCTCAAAGGCGGCGTCGTGCGCGTCATGCAAAACGGCGTGTTGCTGCCTACGCCGTTTATTGATCTCAGCAACGAAATCAACGACGCAGGCGACCGCGGATTGTTGAGCATTGCCGTGCATCCGAACTTTCCGACGACGCCTTATGTCTATCTGCTTTACACTTATGAACCGCCAGGCGTGACGAATCCCGATCAGTTGGGCGCACGCGTGAGCCGTTTGATGCGCGTGTCGGCGAACGCGAGCAATCCGAACCTCGCCAGCACGAACGCCGCCGACCGCGTCATCATCCTCGGCACGGGCAGTACGCTCGCCAACAGCGGCAATACGACTAGCGAAGAAGACCTTGCCAATCCGGCGTGCGGCGTCGGGCCGAATTACGCGCAGGATTGCCTGGCTTCCGATTCGAGTACGCACGGCGTCGGCACAGTAATGTTCGGCCCGGATGGCAAACTTTATGTCAGCCACGGCGACGGCGCGGGCTTTCGCGTCGCAGACCGTCGTGCCTTGCGGGCGCTCGACCTTGATAGTCTCAACGGCAAAATTTTGCGGCTTGATCCGATCACGGGCGCGGGCTTGAACGACAACCCTTTTTGGAACGGCAGCCCGTCGGCCAATCGCTCAAAAATTTATAGCTATGGTTTGCGCAATCCGTTCCGCATCACGATTCGCCCTGGCACGGGCGAGGTTTACATCGGCGATGTGGGCTGGGGCACATGGGAAGAGGTCAACACCGGACGCGCCAAAAATTTCGGCTGGCCTTGTTATGAAGGCGGCTTTCGCGACGGTGCTTTCAGCAGCTTGCGCCAGCCGTCATATGAAAACGACGCAACCACCAGTGGGCGTTGCTCACAACTTTATGCGCAAGGCGCAAGTGCCGTGACAGCTCCGGCTTATGCCTTTCAGCATTCGCTCGCGGGCGGTTCGGTCGTGGTGGGTTCGTTTTACACCGGCACAAGTTATCCGGCGCAATATCGCAACGCGCTGTTTTTCGGCGATTACACCAATTTCAATTTGAGTTCGGCGACGATTGCCACCGATGGCACGCTCACCGTCAACCAATTCGCCTTTAACGTCGAAGACATCGGCGGCCCAGTGTTTATGGTGCAAGGGCCTGACACGAATCTTTATTACATTGCGTTGGGACTCAACAGCGAAATCCGTCGCTTGCGTTACGTCAGTGGCGGCAATAATCCGCCCACGGCTGAAGCTACGTCCAACGTCACGAGCGGCAACGCACCTATCAACGTAAGATTTAGCAGCGCAGGCTCATTCGACATTGACGGACAAGCGTTGACTTACCTGTGGGATTTCGGCGACGGCACGACTTCGAATCAAGCCAATCCGTCCAAGATTTATTCGGTTCCCGGCAACTTCAACGTCAGGCTAACCGTGACCGATACGGCAGGCGCGCAAGGCTCTGACACGCTGGTCATCAACGTGAGCAATACGCGCCCGGTCGTGACGATCACCAATCCGGCCAACAACAATACGCGTTATAACGTAGGCACAAACCTCAGTTTCAGCGGCACGGCGACCGACGCCGAAGAAGGCAACATCTCGAATCGCATCGAATGGAAAGCCATTCTGCATCACGCCGAACACGTCCATTTCGATTTCTTCACCTTCGTCGGCGCGAGTGGCAACTACGTCATTCCCGATCACGGTGACGACACCTATTTCGAGTTGTGCGCTACGGTGACAGATAACGCGGGCGCTTCGGCGATCACGCAATGCCGCGAATTGCGCCCGAACACGGTGCAATACACCTTTCAAACCGTGCCGAGCGGCTTATCAGTCAATTACGACGGCGTAACGCGCACCGCGCCTTTCACTGCCACCACTGTCGTCAATTCGCGCCACGGCATCAGCGTGGCTCAGGTGCAAAACAACCTGCAATTCAGCACTTGGTCAGATGGCGGCGCGCGTTCGCACGACCTCACCATCGGCAACGCCAACCAGACGCTCACAGCGACTTATGCCGTGCTGTCGCCCACGACGTATCTGAGCGACCTGACGCCGACGTTTGCATCGAACGCCATCGGGCCTTATGAACGCGACCGCAGCAACGGCAGCCTGGCGGCAGGCGACGGCAAGCGTCTGTTGCTCAATGGCGTTTACTATCGCAAAGGCCTCGGCGTCAGCGCCCGGTCTGAGCTGCGTTATGATCTCATCGGACTTTTTAAGAACTTCAGCGCCGACATCGGCCTGGATGACGAAGTAGGCAGTCTCGGAATCGCAAACTTCCGTGTCTTCCTCGATGGGCAGGAAGTTTTCACCAGCGGTTGGATGACAGGCCGCTCTTTCACACAGAAGATCAATCTCGATGTCACCGGCAAAAACGAATTGCGACTCATCGTAGAACCTTTGACAGTCGGAGGCAGCGGATACGAGAAAGCCGATTGGGCGAATGCGCGGCTCACGCGCTAATCACAAACACAGCGGAAGGGTAACGAAGGATGCAGACAAAATATCTGCATCCTTCTTGCCTGCTCCCAGCTTCGTAGTAACCAATAAATTCGTTGCTATGAAGAGCAGCATAAAATGCCAAAACTTAGCTCCTGGTTTACTGAGCAAGCCATCTTTGCCAGGGGTAACGTTTCTCCCTTCAATCCACTCATCAGCGAACCCTACAACAAATCGTCAAAGGCGCTAAAATGCCTGCAAACATTGGGTGAAATCATCGTTGCTCTATTTATCAAGACCATATTAAACGGCTAGTCCATGCGTGCCAAAAATGGATAGCAAGTGACCGCAGGCGACACTCGCACTCTGAAATACTAGGCAAGTAGAGCTAACGCTGATAACAGCAACAACCGGCAAACAGACAACGAACGTTTTCGACGCTCGGCGGCTGTCTTGCTTTTCAGGGACTGGGCACGGTGACGGAGAACTATCCACGAAAAAAAGTCTCCCCGCGCATTCAAACGCATTTTTTTGAGGTAGTTATTCCATGCATTCCAAACACTTGACGCGCAACGCAAAGCGCATTGTCACTCTGCTTTCAAGCCTTATGTTTTTCGCTGCGTTGATCACACTTTTTGATCCGGCAACACAGGCTAAACTGAAAAAATATTCTCAAGATATTCAGTCAGCGTCACCTACACCTACACCGGCTGTGCCGACGCATACGCACAACGGCCCGGTGGATGAAGACCACGTAAAGCACGACGCCGAGATGGCAGCGAAAGCTCGTGGCTTGGGCGCTTTTGTAATGCCTGAAGTGTTGCGCGTGGCCGCGACACCGGCGGAGTTGGGGCAATACGGAATGTGGAACAGCGTGACGACATGGCCGTTCGCGTTCGCTTCGGCGGCGAGCTTGCCTGACGGACGCATTCTCGCGTGGGGCGGCAACAATCCGCGTTCGTTCAACGGCGGCACGACGACTTACGCAGCCATTTGGAATCCAACCACGAATCAAATCACTTCGATCAACAACAACGATCACAGCATGTTTTGCGGCATTCCGACGACGCTCGAAGACGGGCGCATCTTCGTGAATGGCGGCGACGGTACGCGCGAACGGGTGAGCATTTTTGATTGGCGAACCAATACCTGGACGCGCAGCAACGACATGAATCGCGGTCGTTGGTATCCCGGCAGCGTCGCTTTGCCGAACGGAAAAGTTTTCACGGCGCTGGGCGAACCCGGCGATGTTTACCCCGAAATCTGGACGCCCGGATCGGGCTGGACTTTGCTCAACGGCGCAAATTTGCAAGCGCCGATTTTGAATTTTCCCGGCTATCAAAATAACTGGCTGCCTTATTTGCACCTCGCACCCAACGGCAACATCTTTCACGCAGGGCCGACCCAACAGATGAACTGGATCAATCCCACGGGCAGCGGCAGCGTGACCAGCGCGAATCTGTTCAACACTTGGTATCCCAAGTATTCAGCGCAAGTGATGTTCGACATCGGTAAAGTGTTAGTCGTAGGCGGACAAGCCAATAACACCGACATGCCCGCGACCAATCAGGCTTTTGTGTTGGATTTGAACGGCGCGACGCCGACAAAAACCGCCGTCGCACCGATGGCGCGGGCGCGCAAATTTCACAACGCGCTCGTCCTGCCTTCAGGCGAAGTGCTGGTCGTAGGTGGCAGTTCCGACGGCGTAGAGTTCAGCGACGGCGGCACACATCTCGAACCTGAAATCTGGAACCCTGAAAACAACACATGGCGTCCGGTCGCCGATATGAGTGTGCCACGCAATTACCACTCGGTCGCGTTGTTGATGACCGATGGCCGCGTATGGTCAGGCGGCGGCGGCTTGTGCAATTGCGCCGCCGATCATCCCGATCATCAGGTTTATACGCCGCCTTATCTTTACAATGCGACAGGTACGTTGGCGACGCGGCCTACGGTCACCGCCGCGCCCAACACGGCGAATGCCGGACAAACCATCAGCGTTTCGGCTTCGGCAGGCCTGACGAAATTCAGCCTCATCAAGATGGCGAGCCTGACGCATACGCTCAACTCAGACTTGCATTACATCCGCGTGCCTTTCATCGAAACTGCGAGCGGGCAATATCAACTCACACTCAACGGCAACTTGAATGTGTTGACGCCGGGTTACTGGATGCTGTTTGCCGTCAACAGTGCAGGCGTGCCGTCCGTGGCGAAAGTGATGCAAGTCATCACGTCAACCAAACCGTCAGTGGCGACGGTCGGCAATCAATTCAATGCCGTCGCCAACACTGCCAACCTCGCCATTCTTGCCAACGACCCAACCGGGCAAACGCTGACTTATAGCGCGACGAACCTGCCCGGCGGATTAACGATCAACAGCGCGACGGGCGTCATCAGCGGTACGTTCACTACGACTGGCACGTTTAACGTCACGGTCACAGTGCGCGACACGAGCAACGAAACGGCTACGACCAGTTTTGTCTGGACGGTGCGCGCAGCAGGCACAGCGGCAGGCGTCGTGTATGACTATTACGAAGGCTCATGGAACGCGCTGCCGAATTTCAGCACGTTGACGCCAGTCAAATCAGGCACGGTGGCGACGTTTGATCTCACGCCGCGCAATCGCAACGATCAGTTCGCGTTTCGTTTCACCGGTAAGATCAATATCGCAACAGCGGGCGCTTACACCTTTTTCACTTCGTCGGATGACGGCAGCCAGCTTTTCATCAACAACGCGCTGGTCGTCAATAACGACGGATTGCACGGCGTGCAGGAAGCGCAAGGAACAGTCACACTGGCCGCAGGCGATCACGACATTGCCGTGACGTTCTTTGAACAAGGCGGCGGCGAAGTCCTCACCGTCAGCTATCAGGGCACGGGCATCGTCAAACAAACGATTCCCGCGACGGCTTTATTCAAC
>JANNUY010000560.1:0-5590 GCA_031414155.1 Acidobacteriota bacterium | reverse complement strand
GAGCGTTTGAGAAACACCACGATGCCGATGCGCGCCTGTTCGGGTTCGGGCAATTGATTGGCGGAATTGTCAGAGAGGAAGGCTACGAACCAGCCCTGTGTTTGAAAGCCGTCGCTGGCTGAAGACGTGCCGGTCTTGCCTAACGCATAAACCGGCAACTCATCCAAATTCGCTTTGGCTGCTGTGCCGTAACGCACCGCGTCGCGCATCCCTTCAAGCAAGATGGCCCGATGACTTGCGCTGATTGGAACGCGCGCAATTTCACGCGGAGTGAAATTCGCGTCATCAGTTTGTTGCGGTTGCCACAGCCTGCCGCCATTCACGAGCGCCGCATAAGCCGTCAGCAATTGCAACGGCGTAACGATCACGCCCTCGCTATCACCCAACACGTCATTTGCGCCCCACGCGCCGAGCGATAAACGTCCCGCGTTTTCGCCCGCTACGTTCGCGCCCGTACGCTTACCGAAGCCGAACGTCGCCAACGTAGCCGCCGCTGAACTCATATTCAGCCGTTCGCCCAAGTGCCCGAAATAATCGTTGCACGAATAGCCCAGCGCGTGCGGCAAATCGAAAGCCGTCTCGCTTTTCGGATGCGAACACGTCATCGAAACCCCGCCGCGTTGATAGCCGCCGCTGCACTGCCGCGCCGTGTCACGTTGAATGAGTCCCGCGCGCAAGGCCGCCAACGCCGTAAACGGCTTGATCGTCGAACCCGGCGGAAAGGCCTGACTGAAAGCGATGCGCGGATTGACCACGGCGCGCAAACGTCCCGATTGCGGGTCAATCACGATCAACGCGCCTTCGCGGTCTTGCCCATTGCGGTCCTGCATGGCTGCTTCAGCGGCGCGTTGCCATTGGTCGTCGGTGAGATTGAAAAGTGAGTTTACTGGCAGAGAAACGGCAGAGGATTCAGTCGCTGGTTTTTCAGTTCCTGGCTCAGTTGGTTGTATGGCACAGCCCGCAAGCAGTGCGAGCGCGAGTAATATGGCTTGCAATAGAGACTTCATGCGGCACGGCCTTAACAACCTGTCGTGACAAATTCGGCAACCTGCTTGACCAGCGTTCCGGCGGATGCGGCAGAAGATAAAAACAATCTTCGCTTCAACGCATTTTCTTCGTCACTGCCGGTGAGGTAAAAATCCAGTCGCCCGTCAAGATCGAGATCGCCAGCCCATCTCAGATACCAATCCGCCCACACTCGTGGATCATTTGTTTGAAAAATGGTTTGCGTCGTAACGCCATCCGTCAGCTTCAATTCTGCACAAGCAGGCTGGTCAGGCGCTTCAGCAGAATAGCAATGATGTTGAAAAGAAAAACGATAAGGCTGACCGTTCAGGTTCAAGGCTGAAAGATTGCCACTGAATAAAGAATGGGTCTGTTCATTGTTAGTGTCTTGATAGATCGTTATGGCCTTGCCCGGCTGTAACATCGGTGCATTGCGCAATAAAAACACCGGCTCCGTTTTGCGATCAACGAAAACACCTTTGCCGGTTTTTCGCCCAGAGCCTCTTCCATCATTGATCTCGTCTTCAACCAAAATAACTTTCAGTCTTGAAATGATGAGTTCTGAGGTTGCGTCATTGGCATATAGCCCCAGCCATTTCTCGCCACTACGCGCAGGAACTTGGTCACCGTGGAAGTCTCCCGCTTCGATCAATTGAATGGCTCTTTTAATTAAGGGCGAAGGCACTGCGGTTCCCGCGTCGCCTTGTGAAGAAACCTCAGCGGTCAATGGGCTGGGGGCCCTGAGGCGCTCCCCTTGCGTGCTGAAGGAGGACGCCGCCTGCATCGAAATGAATAGGACAGCGAGAGAAATAATACCCAATACAACTTTCCAACTCATCGTTTAGACCTCCGCTATAACTTTCGGCGTAGTCACTTCCGCCAACGCCCCCAACGCCACAAACCACGCCATAAAAACCAACAGCGCAGCCAACGCCATCCGTGCGCCCAACAAAATCAATTCAACCCACGGCCCGCCGAATTGCGTCTTGAAGCCGAATAACAACACATAAGCCAGCAAGCCGTTGATGATCCACGCCAGCACATAGACCGCCAAGGAACGCGGCGCAAAGGCGCGCAATAGATGACGAAAGTAACCGCGAAACGTAGCGCCGACGCCCTCGCGCACGGCGGCAATCCACACGTGCATCGCCATCAGCGGCAGCGCGAGATAAAAGACGATCAGACAGAGCCACTTCAGCGTCATACCATGCCAGCCATGTTCTGGCCCATAACTCAACTTGCCCATCGCTTTGCCCAAAGCGTAATGCAGCAGCCACGCCAGCAGGATGAGCGGCAGGCTCACGATCAGCAGCTTCCAGCAATCGCTCAGCGCGCGGCGCAAGAGATAAGCCGCATTGACGCCTGAGCGCGTGTAACTCACGCCGAGCGATTGCAGGCTGAAAAACAGAATGATGCCGAGCAGTGGCAATACGAGCAAACTCAGGATGACTTCGGTTGTCGTGCTAACACCGATCTTGGCGAATGCAAAAACCACCGCGAGTAACAGCGCGTATAGCAGCAACGCCAATGCCGTTGTACCGAAATGCGCGAAGAGCTTGCGTTCTGCGTTGAAGAGGGCGTTTTTGATGTCTTGGAACATTGGTGAACCTGTGCGGCTTCGCCGCAGTGATGTGCGAAAAGGCTATGCCTTTTCGAGAGGCAAGCAAGTCTCATCGGGCTACGCCCGTAACGTCATTGGCGATTGAACAGACAAGCTAACTGAGCAGCGACGTGACGGGCATAGCCCGTAACAAGGTTTCACTTTTCCCGAAAAGGCACAGCCTTTTCGCACATCACTGCGGCAGAACCGCGAAGAAGGTCTGCCTACTTCTTATCCAAAATCGCAGCGCGCGCGTTGCCCGTATTCGCCGAAACCGCAGGCGCATACATCATTTCAGCGCGCGCCGGAGCTACGCGAAATTCGCCGGGCGTGATGACCTTCAAGGCGTATTGATAACTGTCATCGCCATCGAAATAATTCGTAAAGAACGCCGTGCGGTTGTCATAAAACTCGCGGTCGCTATACCAACTCGACCAGTTGTCGTCGCTGTAATTCAGGTTGATGCCGCTGACATTGGCGACCTGTTCGCAACCGGCGGGAATCGGGTCTTCAACCATCAGGTAGCGGCCTTTCGCGCCTTGCACTTTGAGTTTCGAGACAATCAAGTCGCCCGAACGCAATTCGCCCGTGAGCGGTTCGAGCTTCCACGAAGGCTTGCCACCATTATCTGAAACACGAAGCCGCAGGTATTCGCGCGACAGACGCAAGCCGCCGGCGGATTGCGGAGCGACTTCGGCATCGGCGGTGAAGTAATCCAACGCGGCGGCGAGATACAACACGCCGCTGCCTTGTTTGACGAAACGAATTTGATTCGCACCCGTCAATGTCGCGCCTTTGCGTTCGATGGTGAGATTCGCTCCGGCGGCAATGTCGGCGGCGGTAAATCGGCGCGTACCGACTTTTTCGTTGTTGAGATAAATGTCTACGTTAAAGTCAGGCGCGAGTTCCTTGCTGGCTTTGACGTAATCCATCAAGCCGTAAATCGCAAAAGCCGTATGTTTCGTGCTTTCCCAGTAATAACCGTTGCGCCGATTGGCGACCAGCCAGCGCGCAGCTTTGGGCAATACGTCGCTCGCGGGTTTGAGTTGCGCGAGGGCTTTGAGCGACAGCGCGGTCGCTTCGGTGTTGTTCTCTTCGGTGAAATCCAACATCGGGCGGCGCGTCGAAGCCCAATAGGCATCGGCTGCGGTGACTTTCGCCGAACGTTCGATGTCGCCAGCAATTTGATCGGCGCGCGGTTTGTCGCCGCGTGCTTTGAGCGCCAACGCGAGCAGCGCGCGTCCGTAAGGTTGCAACTGCGCGCGCTTATTAAACAGGTCGTTGACAAAGCGCGGGTCTTCTTCGGCGGACGAACTCAAGGCGTAAATCAGATAGGCGCGATCTTCGAGATCAATCGTTTTGTTGTCTTCGTTCTTGCCCGCGTCGAGCATTTGGCGAATGCGGGTGCGGGCTTGAGTGAGCCGATAGCTTTCGACCGAAAAGCCCGCCGCCGTAGCTTGTTGCAAGCCGTCCAGCACATAAGCCGTCATAAACGGATCGGTCGGATCATCCTTCCACCAGCCCCAGCCGCCATCGCTGTGTTGATAGCCGTAAAGCCGTTCGAGTCCGCGATTGACTTTCTTTTCCAGCGATGCGCGGTCTTTGATCGAAGCCGTTTTGAAATCCTTCAACACCTGCGCCACGACGACGTTGGGCAGGAAGCTGGACATGGTTTGCTCGGTGCATCCGTGCGGATAACTCGTCAAATAATCCAACGCGCCGAACAAAGCTCCGGCGACCGATGGCGAAGCCTCTATGCGCAAGCTGCGCGATGAGGGATGCGCATTCGCGGGCAGATCGAGTTGCACGGCACGTTCGCCGTTGTCTTCGTTGAGGGCGACGACGTTGCTTTTGGCTTGATGCAATCCGGCGGGCACGACGTTAAGCGGCAACTCTACGCCGTCTGATTCTTCGTTGGTCTTGGCGGTCGCGAGCAAGCGCAACGCCGCGACCGACGGAGCTTTGACGCGCCAGTCAATGCGCGCTTCGCCGTTTTGCGCAACGGTGACAGTGTGTTTGGCGTTGTCGAGCAATTGTGCGCCGCCGCTGACTTGCAACTCGACTTCAGCGGTTTTCTCAGAAGTCAGATAATTATGCACGATCCCCGAAATCGTCACGGTGTCGCCTTCGGTCAGGAAGCGCGGCGTTTCTAAACGCAAGATCAAGTTCTTGCGCGAGATAACGCGATTGACCTTTGAGCCGACTTTCAAATCAGCCGTCACGGCGCGTGCCGTCGCGCGCCACGTCGTCAGGTTGTCGGGCAACTTGTCGAGCTTGACCGTAGCCTTGCCTTCAGCGTTGGTGACGACATCAGGTTGCCAATAGGCTGTGTCTTTGAATTCTTTGCGAATGGTTGGTTCGACCAACTCTTTGTCGTTCTTGAAATCGGCGAGTTGTTGCGGCTTGCGCACTTGGGCAAGTTGCATCGCCTTGTCGCCGCTGTAGCCCATAAATTCAAACTGCGTCGAAAAGTTCGTATTCACCGAGTTATAGCGTTTGTCATAAAACGCCTTGCGAATGTCTCCGGCGCTGTCAGGCGCGAGGCTGTAAATGGCTTCGTCAACGACGCCGAGACTGACTTCGACATTGGCGGCGGGCGAACCGTCGGCGTTGCGCGCGACGATGGTATAAGCTGCCGCTTCGCGCGGTTTGTATTCTTTCTTGTCCGGCAAAATTTCGAGCGAGAGGAATTTGTCTTTCGCCGGAACGTTGAGCGATTTGTCGGCGGTAAAGAGTTCGCCGTTTCTGACATAAGCCACGGCGAGATAAACGTTGGGCGAATAACGCGCTTCGATAGGAATTTCAATCGTGGCGGCGCGACCGGCGATATCAACGCGACGGGCGGTGATGACGCGGTTGAGTTCGGTCGTCACCAACAGATGCGTATTGTCGTGCGGCATCATCACCAGCACGCGCGCCGTCTCGCCGACCTTGTAAGCCTTCTTATCCGGCACCAGTTTTATCTCGTCCCAGTTGCGATAAGCG
>JANNUY010000559.1:0-5025 GCA_031414155.1 Acidobacteriota bacterium | reverse complement strand
TTACGGCGAAGTCATCGGCGAACTCAAAGCCGCCGGACTCGACAGCATCCCCGGTGGCGGCGGAGAGATTTTAGTAGACGCGATTCGTCGCAAGCGCCGCACCGAATGCAATTCACAGCAATGGCTCGACGCGATGGAAGCCGCGCATCAACACAATCTGGCGACGACCGCGACGATGATGATTGGGTACGGCGAAACGCTTGAGCAGCGGCTTCAGCATTTGGAAAAACTCTTTCAGTTGCAGGAACGTTCGCGCGCGGCGGGCAAGATCGGTTTCGTGTCGTTCATTCCGTGGACGTTCCAGCCTGACAACACAGCCATCGGCAAAATCATTCCGACGCGCACGCCTGCTGAGGAATACCTGCGCTGGCTCGCGCTTTCGCGGTTGTATCTGCACAACATTCCCAACCAACAAGTCTCGTGGCTGACCGTAGGCTTGCCTGACGGACGGCGCGGCCTGCATTTCGGGGCGAACGACATCGGCTCAACGATGATCGAGGAAAACGTGATTTCAAAAGCCGGAGCCAATCACAAAGCGACCGAGATGATGTTGCGGCAGGTCATCACTGAAGAAGGCTTCACACCGATTAAACGCAAGGCCGATTACACTCGCATTGAGACGAAAGAAATTTAGCCACGGGGAACACGGGGATTTTAGGGGTGAAGACATAGGGCAGCGATTAGCTCGGTGTTAGTTGAATAATCGCAACGCCAGAGCATCCCCCAAAACTCCCCGTGTTCCCCGTGGCTAGTTTTCTTTTTTAATTCCCGCGATGCAATTGTTTCCAGAAAGATTTTGAGGGGATGTGGTGGTCTACGCCCTCGTAGCGCGCGTCAAGTTCGTGGTCAGTGAGAATGTGGCCTTGCAACCAGATGTCGGCAGAGAGGGAAGCGCCGTTAGTGAGTTCGCCTGCGAGGTCGGCGCGGTTGATGAGTAATTCGAGGGTGAGCGTGCCTGCGTCAAGTTGTACCCAAAGCAAATCGCTGGTCGTACGCGGATTGCGCAACGCGCGCCACGCCAGCACCGTGCCGCGCACGCTGTAATTGTTTTCGTAACCGGTGCGCTGTTGTTTGAAACGCGGCGCGAGGCGGCGTTTATGCAAACGCGCTTTATAAGCCAAGCCCGCAATGGCAGCGGTCAGCGTACGGTGGCGATAAGCGAATGGGTTGATCTCGGTCAGGTTCTGCAATTCAAAAACAATCTCGGTCGAATTGCTTTCGAGATGAGCGCGCACGACGGCTTCGCCTTCGTCCTCAAATTCTAAAATTTCCCACGGCAACAATTCATAAGTTTGGCGTCCGCGAAAGGCTGGGCGGCAATCGGCGTAACAAACTCCGGCTTGCGACTCGTGCAGGATCGTCCAGACTTCCAATCCGCCGCCGAGTTCCCAACAGCAGCCGTGCAACGTAGTAAGGTCGCGGCGCGCTTGCGTCATCGCGCCGTTCAGACGCGCTTCGGCGGCCAGCGCTTCGTAAGAAGCCTGATCGCTCACATGAAAGCCGATAGCGGTGAAAGGTTCAGCCATAATGCGTGTGGAGTTATAGGAGTTATGGGAGCGATGGGCAACCCATTAAAATCGTGAACAACCTCAATCTTCCCAACTTTCCCATATTTCGTCAGATGCTGTTTCTTGTCGTGTTTCAATCAGCGGATTGATTGGCACATAAACACGCCTTCCGCGAATGTTGCGCGCAGGCCCGTGCGCAGGATTTTGCCCGCTGCGCGCCATCTCGGCGAACAGGTCTATATCATAATCACACTCACGCGACATCTCGGCGCGAATTTCGTGAAGCTCTTCAAGAAAGCGGGGACGTTGATACATGTCGGTTGTCAGTTGCCGGTTGTCGGTTCAGAGTTATTCGTTGTTAGGGTTTTGCCAATGATCTCGAAAGCCCGTTGAGCAGGCGCCCGACTTCACCGGCTCGGCTCATTAGTTTTGTGGTTTGTGCCGCTTCGAGATATTTGAGTCTGGAAGCAAGAAGCACTTGAGTTTCTGCTTCGCAAAGCGAACCGTAGGCAATTGCCAAGTGATGCAAAAACTCTTTCACGGAATCTCGCCCTTGTCCTTCGGCGATATTTGAAGGAATCGAAACCACCGCGCGACGCAGTTGATTGGTCAATCCGTAAAGCTCCTCGCGCGGAAACTTTTTTGTTTCCTCGTAAACCTCTTCTACCAAATCCATGGCGCGTTGCCATGTTTCCAAATCCCTAAAACTTTTACCTGCCATAACTACCCCTTTCTTGCTGAAGTTGATGTCGCTCGAACCGACAACTGACAACCGGCTACCGACAACCGTGTCAGAGTTCGCTCACCAAAAACTCCGGCGTGATGATCTCAGGTACGAAAAAGCCTGCCGACGTATTGAACAGCCGAATGCGGGCTTGGCGGTGTACGCTTGCCATGTAGCCGAAATTCCAGGTTACGACATAATCAATTTTGTGAAACGAAGCGAGAGCGACATGCAGCGCGTCGCCCAGAAACTTGCGTTGAAAGATGCCGCGCCCGATGTATCCATCGGCGAGAATCGCGGCTTCTTCCGTGATTTCGAGTTGGGGTAGCTCGCTTAGTAGCTTGAGATAGCTGCTGCGATAAGGTTCGCGGGTGCGTTCGAGTTCGCGGGTGACGAGGGGCGAAACGAACGCGCGATAGTTGGGCAGTTCGTGATCCCACCAGCGGATGGTGAGGTCGCGGCGAAACGAATCGCCTTTGTCTAGATAAGCGCCGATCACTGAAGTTTCGAGATACAACGTGCGCGGCATTTACTTCTCCGGCACGGCGTCGGCGGCCATTGTGATCGCTTTGGTTTGCGGCGTGAGTTTGAGTTGATAACGCCGCAAATCAAGCTTGACCAGAAAGTGCGACAGATAATCTCCGCCGAGAATGCCGTGTTGCTCAAAGCCTGATGTTTCGTTGACAGCCGTGAGATCGAGAATCAGCGCACGCGAATTTTGTTTGCGCAAACCGCTGACGTTGAGCGCCGCGAGTCCGAGAGCTTCGACATCGCTTTCGACCCCGGCTGCGCCGATGACCTTATAAGTTTCACCCTTTATTTTCAGTCCTTCTAACTGATTGGCGCTGACGGCGGCTTTTGAAACGACGGTCGTCGTCGCGCCCGTATCAATGATGAAATTCAGCGGACGTTCCAGATTCGGCAACAGCGTTTCGGTACTTGCCAAGCCGCCGCTCGTGCTGCGAATCGGAATCTGCGTCGGGTTCGTCAGGTCGGTTGGCGGCGCGGGATTAGCGGCGGCGTTCGCGGCTTCAGCAGCAGTCAACGGTGCGGGGTCAGGTTGCGGGCGGCGATCCAAAGTCATTTCGCGTTTCTGGTAATCAATCGTCACGAGAAAGTTCGCCAGCATCGAAAGCCCGATGTAACCGTCAGCGCGTTCATTGGCGGGCGCGTCGTCGCTGTGATGCACGGTGCGGATGTAAACCGGAATTGATTCGACTTTCACATCACCGATAGCCATTGAATCGAGTACGCCATAAATGATCGGGAAGCTGCCGTTGCCGCCCACGGCGCGGGCGCTGCCGCCGCGCGAAACGGGTTTGATGCCCAGCCTGGCGGCTGCCGCGTCAGAGATGACCGATAGACTCGCGCCTGTGTCCACCACAAAACGCAGCGGCCCTTTGCCGTTAATCATTACGTCGAGAAACGGACGATAGCGCACGAGGTCGAACTTGATCGTGCCTTCTTCTTTGCCTGCCGGGCGATGAATTTTGGTGGTGCCGAGATAGCGATAAAACTGAATCAGGCCGCGAATGCGCGCGCGTTTTTCTTCATCGGTTTTGGGTGCGACTTCGAGAAAGCGCGTATAGGCTTCGGCGGCTTCGGTGTAATACTCCATCCGCGAACAGGCGCGCGCGAGTGAGACGTAATAATCCGGCTCGTTCGGGTCGAGCGAAACGGCTTTGCGCAATCCGTCGTAAGCGTTGCGCGAACGGTTTTCGAAATACTCAATCTCAGAAAGTCCGGCGTAAGCCAGCGCCTGCCGGTCATCGAGTTTGACGGCGGTATAAAGCGCCTCTTGCGATGTGCGGAATTCGCCCGAACGCAACAGCGCGATGCCGACCAGCGAATGCGCGCGCGCGTTGAGCGGATGCGCTTTGAGAATTTCGGTGGCTAGATCGTAACTCTCTTGCAGCTTCAATTGTTTGAGCTTGACGAAACTCAAGCCCAGCCGCGCCTCTTTGTCTTGCGCGTCGAGGGCAAGCAATTCCTGATAAGTCGCGTCAGCTTTCTCAAATTCGCCTTTGCGAATTTCGTTGTCAGCGCGTTTGAGCAGCTTGCCGCGCGATTCGGCGGCGTGTGTTGCGGGATTGGTTAAGAGCGCCACCACGATCAATAAGATCACGAGAGCGGCGAGCCGGAGAGCGTTTTTCATAAGACACCCCTTTAAGAAACCTTTACTGGGAAGTGAAACGAAGCGGGTCAGGCTTCATTTCAGAATCTCACCGGTTTTGTTTGACCAGAGCAAGAGATCAAGTTCGTCGAAATCAATTCTAATCACTGATGCGAATTCGCGCATGCGTTCTTCTAACGCGAGATAATTTTTTTTCGTAGCGGGCGCGTCAGGCGCATCAATCACGCCGCACTCGTGCAGCGTATTCAAAATGTGCTTATCCAAAATCGCGTAACCACCATAGCCGATGTTACGCAAATAGTGGCTGGCTTCTTTATAGCCGATGCCTTTCACGCCTTTGCTGCGCGCGAAAAAATCGCGCCGCGCTTCGGCGTCTTCGCCACCATCTCCGCCGAAAGAATTGAGCCGTTCGCGCAAGCGCAAATTGCAATCCTGTTTGAGAAACTCGCGTGTGACCACCACGTAACCCGACCGCGCGCGCGGGAAGCGATGCGCGCCGATGAGCAGGCTTTCGAGCTTGGCGTGATTGCCGCGCCGCAAGTGGCGGCTGACGCGCGCGACGGCGTTCAAGCCCATCTTGGCGCTCGCGCCGGCGGTGAAAATGCAATAGACCAATTCTTCAAATAACCGCGCATCGTCAGCTTCGGGGGCCTCGCGCA
>JANNUY010000558.1:0-10494 GCA_031414155.1 Acidobacteriota bacterium | reverse complement strand
GTTTCCCTTTTATTAATTCATCCCACACGGTATTATAAAATATTTGCGCAACAACAATTTGTTTCGTTCCTGCCCCAAGAAGCTGTGATAAGTAATTTGTTTGATTTTGGAACTTATTGGGTGAACCGAAATGACGTGGAGGTTAGCACAACAATTAATGTAGATACGCTGATTGTTAATTTATCGAAACCAAAAACTCAGATTAATTATCAATTATCGTTTGTAATAAATAACGGACGTGATTTTTCGAAAATAAAAGTTTATTCATCAGATATACAATTAATGAATTACACAAAAACGAATTGGGGAAGTAATGAGGTCCACCGGCTCCATTGTTGGTCGTTTGCATGGGAGGAATAGGGTTGGGGGGACAGGACAATGAACGGACAGAATGATAGGAGGCGCGGTCAAAACGGACGGAGCAGCAGAATTCTTTCGCGCCAACGTCAGACAAGGCAAATATGACGATTACCATTATGAAGACATCGTGATTCACACCTACGGCAATGCGGCGGCGATCAATCTGGTCATCGTGTCGAAAGGCAGCGCGAAAAACGGCCCATTTGATTCACGCTTGAGTGGGACGGGGATGTTCGTCAAACAGAAAGGCCAATGGCAGGTCGCAGCCATTCACAACTCAACCATCAAACAACCTTAAAAAAAGCGGCTCCAATTCTCGCTTGGATAGAAAGGAAACTCCTTATGAAACGTCTTGCATTCGGCTTATTCGTCGCCCTTTGCCTAGTTGCCGTGTGGCAGCGTGCAGCGCAAGTTGGCGCGACGGTGAAGCCCAAAACCGCCGTCACCTTTAACAAGAACATCGCGCCGATCTTTTTCAAAAGCTGCGCCGAATGCCATCGTCCCGGTGAAGCTGCGCCGTTCTCGGTGTTGAGTTACCAAGACGTGCGCCCGTGGGCGAAATCCATCAAAGAGAAAGTCGTCAGCCGCGCGATGCCGCCGTGGCACGCTGATCCGCACGTAGGCCAATGGGCCAACGATGCGCGCTTGACGCAAGCCCAGATTGACGCCATCACCGCCTGGGTACACGGCGGCGCGCTCGAAGGCGCTGCGCCAGACTTGCCGCCCACGCCGCAATTCACTGCGGGCTGGAAAATCGGGCAGCCTGACTTGGTGATCCCGATGCCCGAAACGTTCAAGCTCGAAGCCAAAGGGCCGGATGAATATCAATATTTTGAAGTGGACCCAGGCTTTAAGCGCGACACCTTTGTGCAACAGGCCGAAGCGCGCCCCGGCAATCGGAGCATCGTCCATCACATTATCGTTTTCATTCAGCCGCCGACCACCGAACCGGCTGAACCCAAGTTGAGCCAAGCTGAAATAGACAAGCAGGAACAGGCGAAGATTTCATACACAGAAGGCTTTCTCGTGCGCACCAAAGCCGATGCGCCGGTTTATGACGATGCTTGTCCGTTGCCGAATGGCGGAGCGGGAACGCTGCGCGATGGCAAAGATGACGCGGGCAAAATCGTATGGCTCGCGGCTTATGCGCCCGGCACGCCGCCTTATCGTCTGCCTGCGGGCACGGCGCTCAAGGTGCCTGCCGGGTCAAAGCTGTTGTTTCAAGTGCATTACTCAAAAACGCTGGGCCGCGAACAGACTGACCGCTCGTCCATCGGGCTGGTGTTCGCCAAACAAGCGCCGGTCAAGGAACTGCTGGTGCGCGCCGTCCACAACGAATACTTCCGCATTCCGGCGGGCGCTGCCGAACATCGAACGGCTGCCTGTTGGACAGTGCCCGAAGACATCAGCGTATTCGCGCTCACGCCGCACATGCACAAGCGCGGCAAGTCGCAACGCATCGAAGCCTTTTACCCCGATGGCCGCCGCGTGGTGTTGCTCGACGTACCGCGTTGGGATTTCGCGTGGCAAGTGAATTACGAGCCGTCGCGGGCGCTCATCTTGCCCAAAGGCACGCGCGTGCTGGTGACTTCGACGTTCGACAATTCGGCGCGCAACAAATTCAACCCAGACCCAAGCAAAGCCGTGCGGTGGGGCGAACCGACTTACGACGAAATGATGATCGCGTTTATCAGCTATACGAGCCTTCATCAGGCTGAGACTAACGCCAGCAAAGGTCGCTGACGCGATGGCGGCTTAACCGATACGAACTCATTCACGCATTGCCTGACAGTTGCGCACTTTACGCCGCGCGGCCAGCGATGGCTTTGCCTAATGCAACGCAGCCAACCCTTAAAAAAAGGAGCAACTTTATGAAACGAAGCCTTGTTCTCTCAATCAGTTTTCTCGCTCTGGCATTCAGCTTCGGCTGGCTCGTCAGCCCGCGCCCGACGGCGGTTCATGCCCAACTTGGACGCGGGCAATTCCATTGCACCAACGGCGTCATTGCCGGACGTTGGGGCTACAACTTCGCAGGCACACTGCCGGGTATCGGCGCGGCGCGAATGATCGGCACGACTGAATATAACGCCGATGGCACGTTCACGGGCATCATCACGGCGAATTTCAACGGACAGTTCATTCCGGCTTTGCCCATCAGCGGCACGTTCACAGTCAACAGCGATTGCACCGTCAGCAGCGAATTCACCGACCCGACCGGAGCCAAAGTGACCACCCGCTCGGTTATCGTAGATCGCGGGCAAGAGATGTATCTGCTCAACAGCGACACCGGCAGCGCCTTTGGTGGCGTTACCAAACGCATTGATTAAGCGACCTGGTTAGCGACTTCAGCCAAAAACAAAACGAGCCGTTGATGAATTCATCGTCAACGGCTTGCTTTGTCATGTAGCTCCGCCATAAACCAATTTGGCCCACGCCTTTAGTGCGGCATTAAAGTTTGCCCCTTCCATTCGCTGTGCTATCTTTCACTCGTCGAACCAATCCCCGCGCACGCGGGCTTTTCTAAACCTAACAATTGAGCTTTCTGCGAGTTGACGATGAGCTATCGAATGAAAGGGCTTCGCATAAAAGCCGCAGCCGCCATGCTATTTGCTCTGGCCGCCACGGCGTTGTGGCTTCCGCGTGAGGCTGGTCTTGCCGCGCAAACTAAGGTGGATTTCGCGCGCGACATCCAGCCGATTTTTGCCGCGAGTTGCAACTATTGTCACAACGACAAAAAGGCTTCGGGACAGTTGCGGCTGGACGTGAAAGCGTTGGCAATGAAAGGCGGAATCTCTGGTGCGATTATCGTCGCCGGTGACAGCAAGGCTTCGCGCCTCATAGCCCGCATCAAGGGCGAGAGCGGCGAAGCGCAAATGCCGCTCAAAGCCGATGCGCTCAAGCCTGAACAAATCGCGCTCATCGCACGCTGGATTGATGAAGGCGCGAGTTGGCCGGAGAGCGACGGGGCGACGGGGCGACGGGGCGACGGGGCGAATGATTTACCAAATCATTGGTCTTATGTGAAACCGCGCCAAGCCGCATTGCCAGCCGTCAAAAATCAGGCTTGGGTGCGCAATGCCGTTGACGCATTTATTCTCGCGCGCCTCGAAAAAGAAGGCTTGCGACCTTCGCCCGCCGCCGACAAGGCCACGTTGTTGCGGCGCGTTTATCTGGACGTGACGGGCTTGCCGCCTACGCCGCCAGACCTCGATGCTTTCATCGCTGACACTTCGCCCAACGCTTATGAAAAAGTCGTAGACCGTTTGCTCGCGTCGCCCGCATATGGCGAACGCTGGGCGCGTCCGTGGTTGGACTTGGCGCGCTATGCCGATTCGAATGGTTACGAAAAAGACAACCTGCGCGTGATGTGGAAGTACCGCGATTGGGTCATCAATGCGCTCAACGCTGACAAGCCTTTCGATCAATTCACCATCGAACAAATCGCGGGCGATATGTTGCCTAACACTACGGAAGAACAGCGCATTGCGACGGGCTTTCATCGCAACACGATGATCAATCAGGAAGGCGGCATTGACCCTTATGAAGCGCGTTGGGAAACGCTGGTTGATCGCGTGAATACGACCACGACCGTCTGGCTGGGTTCGACGCTGGGTTGCGCGCAATGCCACAACCACAAATACGACCCGTTCACACAAAAAGACTATTACAAACTGTTGGCGTTCTTTGAAAACACCGAATACGAAATCGGTTATCAGAGCGCGACAAAAGAGGAATTCACGCGCTGGGTGAAAGAACCCGCGCTCGATTTGCCTACGCCGGAACAGGCCGCGCAACGCCTGAGGCTCAACGCCGAAATTGAAAAGCTCGAGGCCGATCTCAAAGCCGATTCACCCGCACGCCAAGCCGCGCAAGTTGCGTGGGAAAAGGTGTTGCTGAACGCTCCGCAAAACTGGACGGCGCTCAAACCGCTCAAAGCCGAATCAATGAGCGGCGCGCAACTCACCGCGCAAAGCGATCAATCGCTTTTGGTGTCAGGCGCGCAAAGCGAAAGCGATGTCTTCACGATCACGACGCAAACCACAGTGGCGAATATCACTGCGTTGCGATTAGAAGTGTTGCCCGACGCCAGCTTGCCGCAAGGCGGGCCGGGGCGTGACCCTTATGGCAACTTTTTGCTGACGGGTTTCGCGGTCGAAGCGGCTCCGCTCAATGGCTCACTTCACAATAAAGACCAACCAATAAAACTCGCGGACATTCGCGTGAACGACTCAGCTTACAAACCCGAACCGCGCGAAATTTTCGCCGACAAAACTGACACGCGCGCGACTGATCGTCCGGCGGGCTGGGCCATCAACGCGACGAGTGATGGTGAGCAACGGTTGACGCGGCAAGGCATAATCACGGCTGTCGCGCCATTCGGATTTGCGGGCGGTACGCAATTAAAAATCACGCTGCGGCATCAAGGCGGCGCGCTGTGCCAGACGATGGGACGCTTTCGGCTCTCAGTCACTGACAGCAAGGCTCCGTTTGAGATCGTGAACGTTTCAGCGCGCCAATTGACCATTCTCGAAAAGGCGGCGGCACAACGCACGAGCAAACAACACCAAGACTTGGCTGACCGTTATCGTTCGCTCGCGCCTGAATTCAAAGCGACGCGCGACCAGTTAGAAAAGCTGCGCGACGAACTCAAAGCCTTGCGCATTACGTCGGCGCTCGTGATGCAGGAAGTGAAATCCGCTGAACGCCCTGCGACGTTTTTGCGTGAACGCGGCAATTTCATGAACAAAGGCGAGAAGCTGTTTGCCGCCGTGCCTGCGGTGTTGCACGCGCTGCCCGAAAGCGCTCCCGTCAATCGCCTCGGACTCGCGCAGTGGTTGGTGAGCGACGACAATCCGCTGGTCGGGCGCGTCACCGTCAATCGTTTTTGGGAACAGCTTTTCGGACGGGGCATCGTCGAGACTTCAGAAGATTTCGGCATGCAATCCGCCGCGCCTTCGCATCCCGAATTGCTCGACTGGCTGGCAGTCGAATTTAGCAAACCCACTGATAAAGGCGGCATGAATTGGAGCATGAAAAAACTCGTGCGACTGCTCGTGACTTCCGCGACTTATCGTCAGTCATCGGCGTTTACTCAAGAATCTGGTATTGGCGAGTCCGGCAATCCGCAATCCGCAATTCGCAATCCGCAATCAGATGACCCTTACAACCGTTTGCTCGCACGCGGCCCGCGTTTCAGGCTCGAAGCCGAGATGTTGCGCGACACGGTCTTCGCCATCAGCGGCTTGCTGACGCAAAAAGTCGGCGGCCCGTCGGTGATGCCGCTGCAACCCGACGGCATCTGGAAAGCGCCTTACAGCAGCGAAAAATGGATGAACGCATCAGGCGCAGACCGTTATCGCCGCAGCCTCTATACCTTTGCGCGCCGCTCGTCGCCTTATCCGATGATGCTGAATTTCGACGGCATCAGCCGCGAGTCCTGCGTCGTGCGGCGTACGCGAACGAATACGCCGTTGCAGGCGTTGAACATGCTGAACGATGAAGCTCTTTTTGAAGCTGCGCGCGCATTGGCTGGACGGATAATGAAAGAGGGTGCTGACACATCGGCGCGACTGGCTTATGGCTTGCGGCTTTGCGTAGCGCGTCCACCGCGCGCGGCTGAACTCAAACGGCTCACGGCGCTTTATCAACAGCAACTCGCTTACTTTCAAACTCACGCTGACGAATCCGCCAAAGTCGTTAAACAAGCATCGTCATCATCCGCGACGGGGCCTGAACTCGCGGCGTGGACGATGGTCGCCAATGTGTTATTGAACCTGGACGAAACGATTACGAAGTAAATTTTCCTGGGTACGCGCGCGTCCCCGCGCGCTCTGGCGCTATGAGCGCGCGAGGACGCACGCGTACCCAGCCCAAACCAAAGAGGAGCACATCACCAATGAAACTATCTCGTATCACCCCTGCCCTGCTAGCCCTTGCGTTATTGGCCGTTGTCACGTTCGGCGTCATCTTTACGACGCAAGCGCAACAACCCGCTCCGCAACAACCCGCGCGCCCGGCAGCGGAACCGCCTTACGAATCGCCTGCCAAAGAACCGACGGTCATTACGCCCGGCGCTACGGTTGGCGCAGCGCCCTCTGACGCCGTCGTACTTTTTGACGGCAAAGACCTGTCGGGCTGGAAGAGCTTGCGCGACGGCAGCGACGCCAAGTGGACGGTCAAAGACGGCTATATGGAAGTCGCGCCCCGCACCGGCGACATCCAAAGCAAATTTGAGTTCGGCAATTGCCAGTTGCATGTCGAGTGGGCTACGCCCAGCGTCGTCAAAGGCGACAGTCAGGGACGCGGCAACAGCGGCATCTTTCTGCTGGGCCATTACGAAGTGCAGGTGCTGGATTCATTTGAAAACAAAACCTACTTTCACGGACAAGCTGGCAGCATTTACAAACAATACCCACCGCTTGTGAATGCCGTGCGCAAGCCCGGCGAATGGCAGACTTACGACATCATTTTCAGCGCGCCGCATTTCAACGAAATCGGTTTGCCCGACCGACGCGCCCGCATCACCGTGCTGCTTAACGGCGTACTCGTACAAAACAACGTCGAGATTCAGGGCGAAACTTCGCACGACCGTGCGCCGCATTACATTGTGATTCCGACCAAAGCCGGGTTGAAATTGCAAGACCACGGCGACCTCATTCGTTTTCGCAATATTTGGGTGCGCCCACTTTAAGACAGTTGTCGGTTGTCAGTTGGCGGTTGGCAGTTCAAACCGGCAACCGACAACCGACAACCGACAACCGTTATGCAAGTTTACTTAGACAATTCCGCCACCACCCGCGTAGACGATGCGGTCGTCGCTGCGATGATTCCCTACTTCACCGAAGATTTTGGCAACGCCTCTTCTACGCATCAGTTCGGACAACGCACCAAACAGGCGATTGAGACGGCGCGCGGCCAAGTCGCGCGGCTCATCCATGCGCAACCTGCCGAAATCACTTTTCTCTCAGGTGGAACCGAAGCCGACAACCTCGCCATCAAAGGCATCGCTGAGGCGCATCAAGGCAAAGGCCGCCACATCATCACTTCGCAATTTGAACACAGCGCCGTGCTGGCTTCGTGCGCCGAACTCGAAAAGCAGGGTTGGCAGATTACGCGCTTGCCGGTTTATGAAAATGGTTTGGTGAGGGTCAAAGACGTACAAGCCGCACTGACCGACACGACGACACTCGTCACGATCATGCACGCCAACAACGAGATCGGTACGATTCAACCGCTCGCCGAAATCGGCGCACTCATCAAAGAGCGTCGCGCCAATGGACAAAAGCATCTGCACTTTCACACCGACGCCGTGCAATCGGTCGGCAAGATTCCGGTGGACGTGCAACAACTTGGCGTAGACCTGCTTGCCCTCACCGCGCACAAATTCCACGGCCCCAAAGGCATCGGTGTTTTATACGTTCGCAAAGGCGTCAGGCTGACGGCGCAAATGCACGGCGGGCATCACGAACGCGACCGTCGCGCGGGTACAGAAAGCGTGCCGCTCATCGTCGGCATCGGCCAGGCCGCCGAACTCGCGCGCCTGAATTTATCTGAACGCGCCGAACAATTGCGCGGCTTGCGCGATTACCTCGAAGCAGGCTTGCAGGAAAAGATTCCTCACCTCTCGCGCAACGGCGATGCCGTGCAACGCCTGCCGCACATCGCCAATTACAACTTTGAATTCGTCGAAGGCGAAGGCTTGCAAATCTCGCTCGACTTAAAAGGCATCGCGGTTTCAACTGGCTCGGCTTGCGCGTCGGGTTCAGTCGAACCTTCGCACGTGCTGGTCGCGTTGGGCTTGAATCAGGACAACGGACGCGGCGCGATTCGTTTTAGTTTGGGTAAAGACAACACGAAAGAAGAAGTGGATTACGTGTTAGCAACGCTGCCTGCGCAGGTTGAGAAGTTGCGCAAGCTATCGCCGATGGCTCGTAACTTAGCGCAAACAACCAGTTAGCAGGTATGAAACATTTTGTATTTTTTGCTTTCACGCTATTCACACTTGGCTTTTCTTTAACAAGCTACGCCCAAAGACCAAAATCAACATTGGCCCAAAGGCTTGCTCGTTGTGACAACGCTTTAAGCAGAAGCGGAATGGATTCGTGCCAGCACAAAATCGTAGCTGAATTGAATGCGACTTTGGAAAAGTCACTTACCCAACTGCTTCTGAAACTAAACAATGAGCAAAAGATAAAAGCTGAAAGCTCGCAGAGAGCCTGGGGGAAATACCGCGATACGACTTGCGGATTGGCCAATGATTTTAAGTACGCTACGTGCCTGGCTGAGATGACCGACAAGCGAGTTAAGGAGTTAAACGGGTTAACCAAATACACCCGGTAATTCACATCAAACTTATCAATCATCTGATTCAAACATTGTATTCACCTATCGTTCTCAACCATCTCGACCGCCCCCGCAACACCGGCGCAATGCACGACGCCACAATACGCGGCACAGCCACCAATCCCGTATGCGGCGACTTGTTGCATCTCTATCTCAAACTCGAACACGATCAAATCATTGCCGCCAGTTTTGAAGCGCAAAGCTGTCCGCCGTGCATTGCTGCCGCTTCGTTATTGACCGAAATGCTCATCGGTCACCTCGTCGCTGATGCGCGACAAATAAAACCCAACGACCTCAAGCAAGCCCTCGGCGGATTGCCGCGCAACAAAGAACATTGCGCGTTGCTGGCAATTGACGCTTTGCGTGACGCGCTCGCACAAACGGCGTGAGCGTGCTATAAAACCGGCCTGTTGATGACATCAGGCATCAACCATTCTGCATTAATCCAAACACTGAATCTTATGGAAAGTACGAGCGCAGCGGCCTTGCCTTCTGTCGCACCAGAGACAGTCGCGCAACGATTGGCCGAGGCTTTCGGCGCAGACCGCGTTACGCAAACCAACGGCAACGCCTTTCGCCTCGGCGAAGAAGAAACGCGCGTCATTGCCTATCCCCACAACATCGAAGAACTGAGCGCGATGATGAAACTCGCGCACGAAGCCAATTGGCGCGTAGCTCCGGCAGGCGCGGGCACTTGGCTCGAAATGGGCAACGCCATCGTGCAATTTCACTTGGTGGTTTCGACGGCAAAGATGGCGCGCGTGCTGGAATATGAACCGGCTGATTTGACGTGTTCGGTCGAAGCAGGGGTTAGCTTGCGCGAGTTCAATTTGCAGGCGGCTGAACACAATCAGTTTTTGCCGCTCGATCCGTTCGGTGATGAACGCTCTACGATTGGCGCGACAGTGGCGACGGCGAGTTATGGGCCGTTGCGCGCGGGTTACGGTACGCCACGCGACTGGCTGGTCGGGTGCCGCGTCGTACACGCCGATGGAACCATCACCAGTGCGGGCGGCAAGGTCGTCAAAAACGTAGCAGGTTACGAACTCTGAAAACTATACACGGGCAGTTTCGGCACGCTGGTCATTTTGGCTGAGTTGTTTTTCAAGATGCGCGCCTTGCCGCAAGCCGATGCGACGCAGGTCTTTTATGCGAACGATGCGACAACGCTTTGCTCACTGATGGCGCGGCTCACCGATTCAGACTTGCAACCCCCTGCGACCGAATTGCTTTCGCCGCAAAGCAGCTTGCCGATTGATGAATCGCGCTATGCGCTGGTGTTGCGTTACGTCAACGAAGAGCAGGAAACCGTCGCGTGGCAAACCGGCGAAGCCGCGCGGTTGGGCAATGGCATGGCGAATACGGTGTTAAGCAGCAACGATGCCAGCACGTTTTGGCACGACTATTACACCAGCGAAACCAGTGATGACCGCTGCTTCAGTTTGCGTGCCGCCGTGTTGCCAACTGATCTGGGCAAGCTGATTGAGACGGTGCAACGGCTGATGCCGACGGCAATGTTGCGTGCCCACGCGGCCAACGGCGTATTGCGCATTCACGGGAGCGCGGATTTGTTAAGCGAACTGCGTTCTAAATATCAGTTCAAGCTGTTGATCGAACTGCGCGAATTCACCAAACAAAACGGCGGGTCAATGATCATTCTGCGCGCGCCCGATGAACTCAAAAAACAACTCGACGTATGGGGCGACGCGGGCGCAACCACGTCGTTAATGCAAGGCTTGAAAAAACAATACGACCCGCACAGCCGATTGAATTACGGACGCTTTGTCGCGG
>JANNUY010000557.1:0-14087 GCA_031414155.1 Acidobacteriota bacterium | reverse complement strand
TTACGCAATCTTTTCAACTTCGGTTGCGCGAAAAACGATACGTCAAGATTTCACGTTGCGGCAATATGTGTATGATGGGTGCGTGGTTGTTTAGCTCGGTAAACAACACAACCATTCAGCGGAATTTTCAACCCATCAGGAGACCTAAATGGCATCCCTTCAATTTCTCGGCGCGGCCCAAACCGTCACCGGCTCAAGGCACTTGCTCGAAGTAGACGGCTTTCGCGTAATGGTAGATTGCGGACTCTTTCAGGGCTTGAAAGAGTTGCGCCTCAAAAACTGGGAGCCGTTCCCCTTGCCGCCCGCCGATATTGACGCAGTGATTTTGACGCACGCGCACATTGACCATACGGGCTATCTGCCGTGTCTGGTGCGGCACGGATTCAAGGGCAAGGTTTATGGCACGCCGGGTACGGTTGAACTCTCAAACATTATGCTGGCCGATTCGGCGCGATTGCAGGAAGAAGACGCGGCTTATTTCAACAAGAAGGGCACGAGCAAACATCACCCCGCCGAACCGCTTTATGACGAAAGCGATGCCGCCGCCGCCTGCCGCTTGCTCACGCCGGTCAATAACCATCAGCGCGTTCAGTTGGCGAAAAACCTATCGTTTGAATTCACCACGGCGGGCCACATTCTCGGTTCGAGTTTCGTCTGCTTTGAATTTGAGAACGCACAAGGCGAAACGCGCAAGCTGGTGATGTCGGGCGACCTCGGACGTTATAACGAACCGATCATTCCCGATCCTTCGTCAGTGGCTGACGCCGATTACATCGTAGTTGAATCAACTTACGGCGACCGCGAACATCCTGATTACGATGTGAAAGCGCGCCTCGCCGAAATCATCAACGAGACGGCGCAACGCGGCGGCCACGTACTCATTCCCGCCTTTGCCGTAGGCCGTACGCAACAACTGGTTTATCTGATTCGCGAACTCGAGGACGAAAAACGTATTCCGATTCTGCCCGTATTCGTTGACAGCCCGATGGCCGTCGAAGCCACCAAGCTCTATCTCAAACACACAGAAGACCACGACCTCGAAATGGATGCGCTGATTGATGAACATCGCAATCCGTTGGCGACGAATAACTTCAATCTGTCGCGGACGGTGGATGAATCTAAGCGCGTCTCGGCTAACGAACAGCCGAGCATAGTGATTTCGGCGAGCGGCATGGCGACCGCCGGACGCATTTTGCATCACATGCGCAAGCGTTTGCCCGACGCCAACAGCACGATGATTTTTGTGGGCTATCAGGCCGAGGGTACGCGCGGACGCCGCCTCACGAACGGCGAAAAAGAAGTCAAAATCTTCGGCCAATGGGTTCCCGTCAACGCCCGCATCGAAACGCTCTCGAACCTTTCTGCGCACGCCGATTACCGCGAGATTTTGCGCTGGCTGGGCGAATTCAAACACGCGCCGCGCAAAGTGTTTTTAGTGCATGGCGAACCTAAACCCATGCAAGCCCTGAAACAAAAGATCGAAGATAAATTCGGCTGGACGGTCGAGACACCGGAATATCTTCAGGAGTTCGAGTTGTGATTTTCAGGACTCTTTATCACCAGCACGGCGCAATCAGCCACTGCGCTTTCGCTTTTTATCCACGGCTCACAATCACAAGAAGGTCGTTATGGATTCGTTATCACTTGGTCAAGATGAACTGAAAATTTTCGCCTGTCCCGCTTGCGGCGAAATGATTCGCGCGAGCGGCGCGCACTGCCCGCAATGCGGAACGCCGATTGACCCGCAGTGGGCGCAACAGGCAGCAACCCGCCAAGAAAAACTGAATCGTTCTTTCAACGACGCCAACTTTGCGCGCAATGTCGCACAAGTCACTGGCATCTTTTTCCTTATCAGTTTTATACCCGTGTTGGGCGGCTTTGCGAATTGGGGCTTCGTGATCGGAATGCTGGCCGTTCCGATTATGGCTGTGCGCTGGTTCCTGAAATACTTCGTGCCGTTGCAAGGCGCTGACCGGCTTAATGAAGATTTGCAGCAAGGCAAACGGCGCGCACTGATTGCGCTCGCCATTTGGGGCGGATTACTGGTGTTGTGGTTTATCACCGGCATTCTCTATGCCTTGTTGGGACTGGTCTTTTGATAACGCTAAAACACAAACTATGAATTACGAATACCATGGGCAGCGCCCGCAAATTGGCGAGAACGTTTTCATCGCACCGACCGCTGTGTTGATCGGCAACGTCACCATTGGCGACGGAGCCAGCATCTGGTACGGCGTCGTGCTGCGCGGCGACGAAGGCCGCATTGAGATTGGCAAAGGCAGCAACGTGCAAGACAACTCGGTCATTCATACGACGCCTGAGACGCCTACGATTATCAAAGACAACGTGACTATCGGACACGGCGCGTTGCTCGAAGGCTGCATCATCGAAAGCGGCGCGGTCGTCGGCATGGGTTCCATCGTGTTGCACAAAGCCGTTGTAGGCGAACAAGCCATGACCGCTGCTGGCAGCGTCGTCACGCCCGGCACGATCATTCCGCCGCGCATGCTCGCCGCCGGTTCGCCCGCCGTCGTGAAAAAAGAATTGTCGGGCGAAGCCTTGCGTTCGGTCGAACACAGCACCTCGGCTTATCACCATCTGCGCGACCGTTATCTTGAACAAGGCTTGGAAAACGCAGGCAATGCGGTTTGGTAAAAGCTGATGACGCGCCTGCTCTTATTTAACAAACCCTTCAATGTGCTGTGCCAGTTCAAGCCCGAAGCCGATAAACAGACGCTGGCTGATTACGTGAATGTGCCGCGCGTCTATCCTGCCGGGCGGTTGGATTACGACAGCGAAGGCTTATTGCTGCTCACTGATGACGGCAAGCTGCAACACCGCATCAGCGACCCGCGCTACAAACTGCCGAAAACTTATCTCGCCCAAGTTGAGCGCATTCCTGATGAAGCCGCACTGCAAAAGCTGCGTGCAGGCGTCGTGTTAGGCGACGGCCCGACGCGCCCTGCGCTAGCCGAATTGATTGATGATCCGTTGTTGTGGGAACGCGTTCCGCCGATTCGTGCGCGCAAGACGGTGCAAACGGCGTGGCTAAAACTTACGATCAGCGAAGGCCGCAATCGCCAAGTGCGACGTATGACCGCAGCGATTGGTCATCCGACGTTGCGGCTGGTGCGCGCACAAATTGGTGACTGGAAGTTGGGAGATTTATTGCCCAGTGAATGGCGGGAAGCCGACACAGCTTGGTCATAAACGAGTGAAACCTCACCCCTTGCCACGTCGAATTTGAGGAATGGTGAAGCCTCCAAATTACCGGTAAGGCAGATTCAGAATCTGCCCTACCACCACAATTGCTAACGTGATGAGGGACTAGCACGGGCGCAGACTTCCCCGCCCTGCTAGGTGTTAGCGGAAGTTGAGCGTGACGGTGTTGGTAGTTTGCCCTTCCAGCGTGACATTGATGCTCACGTCGCCGCGTCCGCGCAAAGAGTTGGGAATGCGAATGTTGACTTGATCCAGCCCGACATAACCGCCTTGCGGCCCGGCATAAAGCAGAGGCACTTCCGTTCCGCCCAAGTTGGCGACAGCGTTATTCAGCGAAGTGCGATTGCGAAAGCCCGTGCCGTAAAGTAACAGGAAGACCTGTTCGCTCGCGTTGCTCAGATCAATCGGGATGGCGACGAACTGTCCGCGCGTGGCGTCGTAACGCACAGCGGATTCGTAAGTCTGCCGACCGTTCGCCGCAATGCGCAGCACGATGGCAGAGGGCAAGCCTTTGCCGCTGGCGTCGGCAGTGAAAATGCCAGGCGCGATGCTCTCAATACGAATGGTTGAAACAATTTCCTGCTGTCCGTAACGAACCGTTACCTTGTATACGCCAGGCGCGAGTCCGCTGGGCGCGAGCAGGTTGATTTGGCTGGGCGAAACGAAAAAGAGCTTGGCAGGATAAACGGTTTGGTTGATGTCAGTGAACGTCACGCTCACGTTTGCCAGCGACTCAGGCAAGACCGCCGTTGAAGCCACTTGCACGGTGGCCGCCAGTGAAGCGCCAAAGATAGTAAGAATCGCGTCGGACGCAATCGTCGCGTCATAGCTGGCAGCAGAGACCACCGCCAAACGTCGCCGCGCCTGAAAGTTGAATTGCTGATCGCGGGTTAAATAAGAGTTTTCGTTGCGCGACGGATTGAAATCGAATTCGTTGCTCTCGGTCGCTACGACATAGCCGAAGCGCGCGGGCAGGCTGTTGAATTCGTAGTAACCGCCCACGTCCGTCGTCGCGGTGGAGGTTTTGTTGCCGGAAAGATTGAGCTTCACGTTTGCCACGCCTCGTTGTGAACCGCTTTCAACTACGCGGCCATAAATCATCAGCAACGGAGCGCCGCAGGTATTCGCATAAAGCTGCAACTGATTGGCGAACTGCCCTTGTCCCAACGCGAAAAGATCGAGGCTGTTGTCGCGCGTGAAGCGTCCGGCGACAAAGCCGCGCGACTCAAAGGGCAACTCAATGCCGATGGGCGGCGCTAAACGTCCCGCACCGTCACCTGCGATAAACAAGCGCGTGGCGGCGTTGATCATCAGCATCATGTCCATGCGCGCGTCGCTGTTGAAATCGTCCACGATGAATTGATAAGTGCCGTTGCCCAGCGTCTGGCCCAGATTGGTTGCAATCGGCGCGTCGAAACGTCCGCTGGCGTTAACCGGCAAGACCGACAACGTATTGTCGAGCAAGCGGTCTTTTCCGATCAGCAAGTCGGCGCGGTTGTCGCCGGTGAAATCTGCGGCGGCATAAACTGTCTGCGAGGCTTCTAACTGCGTCACGATGGCTGGCTTCGCGCCGATGAATCCGCCAACGTGCAAGCGCAGTTGCGCGCCGTTGCCAGTGAGCAAATCTACGCCACCGTCGCCGGTGAAATCCGCCATCGCCAGCAGGCTATCGCCACCTAGATTCATATCAGCCGGAGCCGCCATGCGATTGCCCACTTGCGCGAGTGTGACGAAAGCCAGGTTGCCGCCGCCGTCAATCACGATGTCGGCGCGTCCGTCGCGGTTGAGATCGTGCGTATAAACCTGCCGCACGTTCGCCAGCGGCCTCAGCGAAAGCGGAAAGCGGTCAGGCAAGTCCCACCCGCCGCGTCCATTGCCCAGATAAAGTTGCCCTGTGGCGTTCGCGTTTGCGCCTGAACTCACCAGCAGCAAATCCATAAATCCGTCGCCGTTGAAATCGGCGGCAGCCGGGGTCAGAACGCCGAGCGGCGCGCGCAACTCGCTCCACAACTGCCAGCCGTTGGTCTTTTCTTCGAGCGTGTAAATCGCAATCGGACGCTCATTTGCAGTGGGCGGACGGAATACGAGCAACTCTGATAGCCCGTCTTTGTTGAAATCCGCCGCGAACGGTTGGCTGTCGGGCGTTATGTCTTTGGTCAGCATGGTCGCGGGACGAAAGACCGGCACGGGGCAACTGCCTGCGACTTGATAAACGGCGACTTCCTGACCGGCGACGATGATGCGTCCGGTGCGCGCTTCAGCCGTTGAAGCGACAGATATTTGCAACTGGCCGTTGCCGATATTGCCCGCACCAGCAGTGGTGATCGTAATCCACGGCGATTGGCTCGAAGCAGTCCATGGACAGCGCGCCGTGGTCGTGACTGCCACCGAAGCGTTGCCGCCGCCGCTGGGAATGTTCAAGGTCGTAGGGCTAACACTGTATTGGCAGGTGTTCGCAACGAAGTTGGCGGTTTGATCGGTGCTGAATTCGGCATAGCTGCGCGAAGCCGGATCGAACCAAAAGCCCGCGCTTGTCGGCGTCACTGTGTAATTGCCACCGCTCGCCAATTCGTCAAACAGATAATTGCCTTGCGCGTCGGTGGTGCGTGAACTCGAAGCCGTGCCGGTTACGTTGATGGTGATGTTCGAGAGCGCGCGACCTGATTGGTCGGTAATGCGTCCCGCAATGGTGGCCTTGTTACTGACCAGCGTATTCACCGTGATTTGATTGTTTGCGGGTTGCGGATCGTTTTGTTCGCTGGCGACGCTCGCGGTGTATGCCAGTGTAGTTCCGAGTATCGCACGGTCATTGATGTAAACACCCAGCAAAATCGAAGCGGATTCGTTGACCGCGATGGTTCCGAGATTGCAAGTGATGGCTCCGGCGCTGTTGAAACAAGAACCTTGGGTGGGATTGGCGATGATGTAACTCATCGCGCCCGGCAATTGCGACGTGAATTTTACGCTCGTGGCCGGGGCAGGGCCGAGATTGTTCACCGTGAGCGAATAGGCGTAATTATTGCCTTTTTGCACGACGCTGCGTTCGACCTGAACTGAAAGTTGCAGGTCAGCATCAGCTTTGGGGGCTTTGGGTACATTAGTGCGAGCCGGAGCTTGCGCGGGTAATGTCGCCCCTCCGGTTGCCCCGGTCAAAAGATTAAGTTGTCGTTGCCGTGAGACTTCGCCTTGCACAGTGCGCGTCGCTAGTTGGGCTAGAAAACACACACCGCAAACCGACACCATCAGGCAGGCAAAACGCGCCATCCGAATACGCATAACCCGGAATACTCCTCTTGCACGGTTAATGAAGGAAACGAACCAACTCGAAACAAACTAATACGCCCTGCTTATTCACAAGCAATGTGGCTTATCCTTTGTCTTTACAGGGCTTTGTCTTTCAGAGCATTGAACAAAAAGGTTTTTGGTTGAAGGGGATGGCAGCAAGTCAGTCAACGAGTGCGGGGGGCACCTGCATCAGTTACTGACAAACAAAAACCTGCTTAAACTTAACCGACGGTGACAGGCGTTTCTTTTTTCTACGCCTTGCCTTTTCACTGCTTTAACGACTTTCACTACGAGTCGTTTGTGTGTCTATTCTTGACCCGATGAGGTGGTCAGTTGGGGTAAAGGCAATGTAAACCACTCGCACCGTTTTGAAAATCCCCTATGGCCTAAAATGCCTAATTATAATTTAAGGGCGGGCAACCCGGTAAAAATTACCGAGCGGCCCGCCCTTAAATGTTTCAGCCTGACACTAGCCAGACTTGTTACTAGCTCACTACTTGCTGGCTAGAAGATGCTGCAAGTTCCATTGATTTGCGCCCAGACGCTGGCGATCTTATCGAAATCCTGCGAGCGGTTATCACGGATCGCATCAATCGTTTCGTTATTCAACGTATCCAGCAAGCTATCCGGCGAAAGCACCGTACCGTTGCTGAGGGTCACTGGCGCGAATTCCGCTTGGGAACAACGCAACGGACTCCAGAACACGTTGAAGACAACCGGCGAGCCGGGGCCGCCTGCCATCAACATACTCATTTGCGCCGTTACGAACTCTTTGTTCATACGCTGTCCGGCGGACATGCCGCCGCTCAGGATGTTACGAATCGCGCTGGAATTGCCCAATACCGAAATCGGATTGTTGAAGTTATAGCCCATCGCAATCACGGTTCCGTTCGGCCAGGTGCGCTCGTTCTTTTGCAAGTAAGAAGTCGCGCGCCAGCACACGGTATCGCATTTCCCTGTGTTCGGCGTGGGCGTGGGCGTTGGAGTCGGTGTCGGCGTGGGCGTGGGCGTCGGTGTCGCAGTCGTGCAATTTTCGCCGAAGTTGTAGTTCTCACCTTTCGCCAACGAAGGCAGCGGGATATTCGAGAACATATCGTTGGTCACCGTGCCGCCGAGCGTGCCAAGCGTTTCTAGTCCATCAGTCACACTTGCGGGTTGAGATTCAGTGAGCTTGTAAACGCCGGGCATCAGGTTCGGGAATAGATAGAACCCATTGGCATCAGTGGTCGTGAACTTGTTGACCGCACCGTTAATATCTACGCCGGTGAGGTTGATGGTGACGTTGGCGATGCCGGCTTCGCTACCGTTCTGCCGAATGCCGTCGCCGTTGTCGCAATAGACATAACCCGACAGGCTGCCGGGCAAGGGTTGCACAGGAGGCGGAGGCAGGCAGCCCTCGCACGAAATAGCGCAGGGCAAGCCGGTCGGAAACCAACCAGCCGATCCGGTGTCAAGATCGCCCGCGTCGCTGAAACGGTCGCCGGACTGTTCCATTCGCTTGACCGTTGCCGCGACGTGAATGACCGAAGTAGTCCCCACGCCGCCTGCGCGTTTGATTTCAGTGAAATACTGCAAGCAGCCGTTCAAGAGTTTCGTGTTCGGATCAATAGCCAAGGTGAAAGTACCCGACCGAAACATTGAGCCCACGCTCACCAAGGGTGTTATCAGACTGTCGCGCAGCGATTGCAAGGCATTAAACGAAGACGAAACTCTCACATCAGGATGAATTTGCGTCGTGACGACTTTGCCTTGCTGAATGGTGAACATCGCCAACACCTGCACCCCGCTGCCGTCAGGATTTTGCACCGCCAGCGTAACCATATCGCCCTCGGTCGCGCCTGACGTTTCAAGTTGCACGAACAGATCCCACAAGCTTTCTGCACAGGCCGAAGCACGCACGACACTATTGGGCGTGGTGCTGCTGAACTTCATCAGGTCTCGATGAAACAAGGCGTTAAAGGGCGTCCAAACATGCTCGGCGGTCGTCGGGCTGACAGATACGCCCGCCGGAATCGGACGTTGAACATTGAGGATGAAAGGCGAATGCAGACGAAAGACGCCTTCATCACCATCAGTGTAATTCGGCCCGTATTTAGTGCCGTGAACAAGCGCGGGAATCAAAATCGGCAAGGTGCCGGGCGCAAACGTTACGGTGCTGCTGCCCGTCACTCGGCCTGCTTCGTTATAAATCGGAGACAGGCAAATGTTCAGTCCCGGTGCGATGAGGTTTTGCCCGTTGATCACTTCCCACGGTTGCAAACGCAAACGGCTGCCGCCGATGCTGAGTGATTGATTCGGATTCCATTCCGACACGATGCCGCACACCGTCGTTCTGACACCGGCATTCGGCGTAACACCGCCGATAACATTCGACACGAGGCCGTTGGGGCCGAAACAGAAAGTCGCGCAAACATTCGCGCCGACGGCGAAGCCTCCGACTGAAGAGCCTGCGGCCAGAATAAGCCGTACGCCGCCGATGGTCAGCACGCCGTTGCTGTTGGCCGTCGCCGCTTGAAACTCCGTCACCGGGCCGCAAACGGAAGTAATCGGGATCGGAAAATTATCCGCCACTGCGGCTTGACTCACCATTGGCGCAACCGCCTGAGTCGTCGCATTGGGTCGCCAACGCGCTACGGCCAACAAGCCGATAGCGAGCATCAGCACTAATAACACTCGTGTAGTTTGCGATTTCATAAGTTGTTCCTTTTCAGTAATTCCTCTTCGGATGAATTGGTTCTATGCCAAAAAAAACTGCGCGCCCTCATTCGGAAGGCGCGCAATTCACTGCGTTAACATTTCGTATTCAAGACCGCGAGAATATCGGCCAGCGCCTGCATATCCACGATGCGGTTTTCACGAATCGTGGCCTGCGTTTGCAGCACCAGATCGTTGAGCAGCGTGTCGGGCGTAATGATGTAGCCATTGCTCAACGTCACCGGCGCGAAGTTCAATCCCGTGCAACGCAACGGACTCCAATAAGTGTTGAACACCACCGGCGAACCCTGCCCGCCCGCCCGCGCGTGGCTCAATTGCATGGCGATGAACTCGCGGTTGAGATTCTGCATCCCGGTGCCGCCCAGCCCCATCGCTCTCTCGATCAAGGGAATGTTGCGTTGAATGCTCACCGGGTTATTGAAATTCAGGCCGGAGATAATGATCGCGCCGTTGGGATAACGTCCGCGCAAAATCCATTCGCGCGGCGTGATATAACAAATCGTATCGCACTTGGTCGGCATACAGGCTTCGCCGAAATTGTAATCAGTGCCGATGTTGCTGTTGACGACGATGTTCGAGAACATATCGTTCGTCGCCACGCCGCCCAACGTACCCACCATATCCTTGCCGTCAACATTGCCCGGCGGTTGCAACTCAGTGATTTTGTAAGTACCCGGCAACAGGTTCGGGAAGCTGTAAAAGCCGAACAGGTTCGTCGTCGTCAGCCGACTGATCGCTCCGTTCGCGTCAATTCCATTTAACATCACGGTGACAGCGGCGATGCCGTTTTCGGTCGTTTGCCGAATGCCGTCATCGTTAAAATCGCAAAACACCGAACCATTCAAGCCGCCCGGACAGGCTTCGCCAAAGGCATAATTGACGCCGTCGGTATTGCCTAAAAAGATATTCGTGAACGCGTCGTTCCCTAAAATAACGCCGCCCAACGAACCCAACGTATCTTTGCCGTCACCAAAACCCGGCGGTTGCGTTTCAGCAATCGCGTAAAATCCCGTAGACAAATTGGCGAAGCTGTAATTGCCGTTGTTATCGGTCATCGTCACGCGGTTCGCCGCGCCTGACAGCGTAATCGTCACGCCCGGCACGCCGCCTTCGGCAGGTTGCCGCACGCCGTCGTTATTCGTGTCGCAATAGACATAGCCGGACAGATTGCCACCGCAGCGTTCGCCAAACGCATAGTCCCTACCATCCGTATTGCCCACCACGATGTTAGAAATCACATCGTTGCCGACCGTGCCGCCCAATGAACCGACGGTATCCTGACCATCGCCGTATGCGCTGGGCTGCGTTTCGGTCAGCGTATAAATGCCCGGCTGCAAATTCAGAAACGCGTAGTTGCCGTTGCTATCTGTCGGCGTAGAGAGATTGACTGCGCCCTGCGCCGTCGTACCCGTCAACGTCACCGTTACGCCGCCAATGCCCGGCTCGCCTGCCTGACGCACGCCATCATTGTTGCCGTCGCAATAAACATAACCGAACAGGCTGCGGTTGCAGGATTCACCGAAGTTGTAACCCTGTCCCTGATTGTTATTCACCGCAATGCTGGAAATCACATCGTTGCCGACGGTCCCGCCCAGCGAACCGGCTTTATCCAATCCGTCGCCGTAACCGGCAGGCTGCGTTTCAGTTAACGTATAAGTGCCCGGCGCGAGATTGTTAAACACGTAAGAGCCATCAGCGCCCGTTTGCATCGTGAGATTGACCGCGCCCATTACGCTCGTGCCAGTCAGCGTAATCGTCACGCCAGCCAGTCCGCCTTCGCCTGCGTCCTTCATCCCGTTGGTGTTGCTGTCGCAGTAAGCAAAGCCTGCCAACGCACCGGTACAGATTTCGCCGAAGTTGTAATTCGCGCCGCTGGCCGTGCTGACCTGGATATTTGAAATCACGTCGTTGCCGAGCGTACCGCCCAGCGAGCCAAGCGTATCAATGCCATCCAACGCGATGTTAGGTTGCGTCTCGGTGATCGTGTAAGTACCCGGTCGCAAGTTGTTGAAGCTATAAGCGCCATTGGCATCCGTCGTCGTAGGAAGATTCACCGGCCCGGCAATGCTCGTGCCTGTGAGCGTAACCGTCACGTTCGCCAACGCAGGTTCGGTGTCTTGCTTCACGCCGTCGTTGTTGAGATCGCAATAGACAAAACCGGAAAGACTGGCCGGCGGCGGCTGATTGTAACAGGACTGACAAATAGTTTGGCAGGGTTTGCCCATCGGGAAAGTGCCCGGCGAACCGTTATCGAGATTCGGACCTTCGCCGATTACGTCATCGGTGCGCTTGACGATGGATTGTAACGGCACAAATGCGAGCATGCCATTGCCGCCCGCACGTTTGAGTTCGACGCCAAGCTGAAAGCATCCGTTGAAAGGCGAACGCCCATCCGGCGCAAACACCATCACGAAAGGCGTGGTGTATTGAAACCCGCCCGGCCCCGGCGAGACGACCGGGAAAAAGCGTCCCACTGACACTGGGTTTGAATTGCCGGTCGTGCGCAACGAAAGCCACGGACTGATGGCATTCAAAACGAGGCCGCCATTTTGTACGGTAAACATCGCCAGCAACTGTCCATTCTGGCTGTTGGGGCTTTGCAAGGTGAGCTTGATCATATCGCCTTCGACTGTGCCTTTAGTGCCGAGGCTGAACAAGAAATCCCAGAAACTGTCGGTACACGACACCGCCTTTACGACCGAGTTCGGCGCTGAAGCCGCCAGCCCCGTGATGTTGCGCGCGTCGTAACCGGGAAAACCGCCGTTCACCGAAAAGTTCATCGCGCCACTGGCATGTGAGGAAGACACCGTGAACACCGTCAGGTTCGGCAAGGCATAAGTGTCTTGATTGAATTCGCCGAAACCATGCACGACGGTTGGCACGGTGAATTGCGGGCATTCCTGCACCGCGCCTTGCAGGCTTGAGCCACTAGCCACACGACCATTGGCGACGACCAGATTCAGGCAAACACTCGCACCGATTTGCACTTCGTTGTTGGCATTCAGTCTCACGCTGTCGGCAATCGGCAACATATTATGACCGAGGCGAATGAATCCTTCGCGGCCAATAACCGCAGCTTGAAAATCAGTCACGATGCCGCAAATTTGCGTAGCGCCAATCGCATTCGCACCCGCCGAACTCGGCGTGATGAGCCGTCCGAAACCATCCGTGAAAGCGCTCAGGCATTGATTGCTGCCAACGACCAAACCCGAAATCATCGCGCCCGGCGCAACCGTGAAATTCATGCCAGCAACAGAGAGAGCGCCTGGCACCGTAGCGGTCGCAGGTGTGTAAGCATTCACTGCGCCGCACATCGTCAGCGAATGTGTAAGGTTCGCGGCAATCACGCCCGGACGCGCAAGTTGACCGCTGTTGTTGAGTATTGCCGTGAGACACATATTCGCGCCGTTGGCGATTTGACTGCTGCCTTCCAGCGCGAAATCCGTCGCAATGGGATAGGTCGTGCCGTTGAGGGTAATCGCCCCCAGTGTCACGAAGGTCGAGGCTTTATAATTTTCGACCGCGCCGCAAACGTTGACGATTGAGCCTGCCACCGTCGAGCCGATGGCAATCTCACCGCTGTTATTCAAGACGGCTTCAAGGCAAAGGTTTTGGCCGTTGAAAATCAGCGACTGCCCGCCGATCACTACGCCCGGAGCGATGCGGTAATTCGTCGCACCGTTGAGACGCAACAAGCCGCTGCTCAATAACGTCGCGGGTTGAAATTGCGTAACTTGCCCACAAATTTGGGCGGTCACTTCGCGTTTCTTGAACCAGCCTTTGCCCGAGGCACCAGCCAGAGCTAAAGACTGCGGCACAAGTTGCCAACTCAACCCCAGCAAGCTCAACCCTATGAGAAAGGCGAGGCTGCGCGAGAAAGGCATACGGCGAAATTGCCGCGAGGCCAGAGCGGTGATACTGCTATACATCAGGTGACTCTCCTTAAAACTTCCAGTAAAAACTTTTGCCCGTCGCCTTATCAGGCGCATCAGGCTGGCTCAGTGGGGGACGCACGCCGCATAATCGTCGGGTCGCATTCGTGCGAAACTTTTGCTTGTGCATCGGCGGATGCTGCAATCAACGCAAGACGTTGCTCAATACACACATTAGTTTTTCGCACCGAGGAGCTTTGTCTTGAAAAGAGACACACCGGCGGCTGCGCGAAACCGATCACGAACTTGTCCCAAGCCAGATAAGTTTTTGAAACAGCAACAGGTGTGAAGGAACTCTGCGGGGCTGAGAATTCACACAATCGAAAGACGACCCAAGACGTGAGGCCGCAGGGGGTCACGCTATTCAAAAGAGACTTGCGCTAAAACCCTCGGGCTAGTGCAAATTGTGTTTTGTGAATTGAATAACGAACGCGGCAGAGTTTACGAGTTTGGCGTAAGGGCGTCTACGGTCTGAGGCCGAAAGGGGCTGATTTTAATGTTAAAAAAGGCGAGGCGATTCAAGTGAATCGCCTCGCCCTCAAAGGCAAACGCTGACCGCCGCTTTATGGCAGCAATCAACGAATCCATTAGCGCGGAGTTTGCCGGAACAGCACGTCCCAGGCTGCTTTGGCGGCGCGGAAGATAGCAGGTTCAGCCTTGCCGTCTCCGTTGTAATCGCCAAAGACGGGCGACTCGCCGGTTGACAGATTGCCTAACGTCAGGCGCTGAACTTCCTGATCCAGGCTGCGACGTAGATAAGCAACGCTTTCTGTTGGTCTCAGCACCATCAGGTCGTCCTTGCCATCGCCGTCGAAGTCCGCTGTCATCGGTGTGTCTCCGGCTTGTCCGAGTAGTTCGTCACTGATTGAACCCGTCGCCGAAGCACGCAATAACCAATTACCTGAGCGGAACACCGCGACATCCGTCAAGCCG
>JANNUY010000556.1:0-1476 GCA_031414155.1 Acidobacteriota bacterium | reverse complement strand
GGTCGTGACCGCCGAACTCGACCGGCTCGACCGCGTCAAGAAACTGACGCCGGTCAAAGACACCAATTGGAGCGGCGATGCGGATTACGGCTACAACGCGATAGATCAGATCACTTCGCTCAATGAAATCGCGCATCCCGGCTTGAGTGGAGAGACGCACACGTTTGGTTATGACAACCTGCTCCGAGGGCTAATTTGACAGGGGCGCGAAATGTCATAACCAAGATGCTCACCCAACGCGGATGCTGTGATCGGTCAGGTATTTCCAGCCTTCTTCGCCCAGCAAATCCATCGTAGATAAACCGTCTTCCGCCGTACCCGGAAAAACGAAAAAGGCATCGCGTTCGATGGCGCGTACGTCGAGCGTACGCAGGCCGTAAAGCACATTGCTAAACGTCTCGTGCTTGAAATAATCGCTCGTGCCGACGCTCTCGACCAGCGTTTTGAAGGGTTGCAGGATTTGCGCGTAAGTCGGGCGGAACTCATAAGCGCCCTGGTCGTCTTCGACTTTTTCGTCGCGGTTGTCGAGTACGAACATGAAAGAGAGGATCAGATATTCCTTCTGGTCAGAGAACCGATTTAGGCGATCAATCTCGCTGCCGATTTCGTCGTCGTCTTCCGCCATCGAAGCGTCAATCTCGTTGCGCCATTGATTGAAAGTTGTCATCGCCGTCGCCGCGTCCGCCTGATATTCCCAATAGCCGTATTCCCACGCGTAATTGTTTTCGAGCAAGAGGGCGACGGTTGAATCAACGAAGCGATCTTTGGCGCGGGCCGAATCTTGCGTTTCGGTGGCGGCGACGAGTTGCGCCAGTTGCGCACGCAGCCGGTCATTGCCAAAAGTTTGCAGCACCATCTGTACGCCAAAAAACAGCGCGTGACTTTGCTCTTCGCGTCCTGTCAGAAAGCTGCGGCGTCCGGCGTCAAGTTGTTTATTGCCGCTGCGTGCGAGAGCTACGCCGCCAGCGGCGACCAATGCCAAGGCGAATAGCAGAAAAAGAAAAAGGCCAGTAGCTAATAATAAAGCGGGTAAGAAAACAGGGATCATAAGCAGGGAACCTCCGCGCTGTTGAGCGCAGCGAGAAAACGCGGGTAATCAGTGTAATCAGGCAAGACGTGCGAAGCGCCCGCGTCACGCAAAATGGAGCCGCGTTCGCCGCGCCCGATGCCTACGAACGGCATGCGTAAGTTGCGCGTCGTGCGCACGTCCCACAGCGCATCGCCGATGTAAACGACGCGCTCAAAACGGGTTTGATAGTGTGATTCAGCTTGTGCGACGGCATCGGTGAGAATGTCTTCGCGCGCGGGCAGGTGGTCTGAATGTGCGAGCGGTAAGCCGGTGAAGGGAACCGAAGCCTGCTGCAATTTGAAATGTGCTGAAGCCTGCCAGCAGCCGGTGGCAATGGCTACGCCCCAGTTTGATTCGTCGAGCATTTGCGTGAAGGCCGTGACGGCTCCGTTGATCGGCGCAGCCGT
>JANNUY010000555.1:0-2571 GCA_031414155.1 Acidobacteriota bacterium | reverse complement strand
GAGATGGGCTTGTTCGGGTGCAACGTAGCCGAATCGTTCGGCGGTTTGGGACTCGATTACACGACCTTTGCGCTCGTCATCGAAGAGATCGCGCGCGGCTGGATGAGCATGGTCGGCCCTATCGGTACGCACTCAGTCATCTGCGACATCATTCAACGTTTCGGTACGGACGAACAAAAGCAAACTTATCTGCCTGGTCTGGCGAGCGGCGAACGGCGCGGCGGCTTGGCGCTGTCAGAAGCCGACGCGGGCACGGACGGGCAACGCTTGCGTACGACGGCGACGCGCGTCGCGGGCGGCTATCGCATCAACGGCGCGAAGATGTGGATTACCAACGGGCGACACGGCAACACGTTCGTGCTGGCGGCGAAAACCGATGCGAAAGCCGATCCGCCGCATCGCGGGATTTCGGCGTTCATCATCGAAAAGGGAGCCCAAACTTCTGGAAGCTTTCACGTAGTGCGCGACATTGACAAGCTGGGTTACAAAGGCGTCGAGACCTGCGAGTTATATTTCGACAATCTGTTCGTACCCGAAGCCAATCTGCTCGGCGGCGTCGAAGGCGCGGGTTTCAAGCACATCATGACCGGACTCGAAAGCGAACGTATCAACGTCGCTGCGCGTGGCGTAGGGCTGGCACGCGCCGCGTTTGAAGACGCAATTCGTTACGCGCAACAACGCACGACGTTTGGCAAGCCGATTTGTGAACACCAAACGATTCAGATCAAGCTGGCTGAAATGGGTACTAAGATTGAAGCGGCGCGCTTGCTGACCTATTCCGCCGCCACCAAAAAAGATCGCGGCGAACGCTGCGATTTAGAAGCAGGCATGGCGAAACTATTTGCCACCGAGACCGCGCAAGAAGTCACGCTCGAAGCCTTGCGCATTCACGGCGGCGCGGGTTACGCCAAAGACTTGAACGTCGAACGCTATTACCGCGATGCGCCGTTGCTGATTATCGGCGGCGGTACGAATGAGTTGCAGCGGCTGGTGATTGCCAAACGCTTAATCGAGAAATATCCCGCGCCGTAGGTTCCTGTCCGCAGGAGGTTGGCTTAGAATGTCGAGCGAAGGAGTAATTGCTATGTTAGAAACGATTTCGTTGGAAGAAGCACAATCCAGCCTGCCTGCCTTGATCGAGCGTTTGCAGCCTGACACGGAAATTATCATCACCCGCAACCAGCAACCTATAGCCGCGTTGCACGCGACCCACGCTGCTTTGCCGAAGCCTCGTTTCGGAAGCTGTCAAGGCGCATTGACCGTTCTCACCGAAGATGACGATCACTTGCAGGGCTTTCAGGAATATCTGCCGTGAAGCTACTTCTTGATAGACATACTTTGCTCTGGTTTGCATTGGGTGATGCGCAATTGAGCGCCACCGCGCGGTGCCTAATTGAAGACTCAGCCAACACCAAATTCGTTAGTCCGGCTGTGTATTGGGAAATCGCCATCAAAATCAGCATCGGCAAATATGACTTGCATGAGCCTTACGAAGATTTCTTTGACCGCGCCATCCGGCAAAACGGCTTTCTCACCCTGCCCATCGAACCGCACCACACGTCAAACCTCACCACCTTGCCTTATCATCACCGCGATCCCTTTGACCGATTGATGGTTGCACAAGCAATGGCTGAAGGTCTGACGCTGGTGAGCATTGACGCCGTGCTTGATGCTTATCCAATCACGAGGCTATGGTGACGTTATGAGAGATTACGGCAGATACTTCGAAGAATTCACCGTCGGCGACGTTTATCGCCACTGGCCGGGCCGCACGATCACGGAACATGACGATACGTGGTTTAGCCTGATGACGATGAATCAGCATCCGTTGCACATTGATGCGCATTACGCGGCAGGCACGCAGCACGGACAGCGGCTCGTCAACGGTACGCTTATTTTCAGCCTCGCCGTGGGCATGTCGGTCGCCGATGTGAGTGGCAAGTGCATCGCCAATCTCGAATACGAGTTTATCAAACACCACGCGCCGACGTTCGCGGGCGATACGATTTACGCCGAGACCGAAGTGCTAGACAAGACCGAATCGAAAACCAAACCGGATCGTGGCGTGGTTTATGTCGAGACACGCGCGCGCAACCAACGCGATGAAATCGTACTCACCTTTCGCCGTCGCGTACTCATTCCGAAAAAGGAAACTGCTTGATGCGCAGCCTGCTTTATGTACCCGGCAATTCGGAAAAAATGATCGTGAAAGCGCGCGATACGGCGGCGGATGGGGTCATTCTCGATCTCGAAGACGGCGTCGCTCCGGCGCAAAAACAAGCAGCCCGCGCCCTCGTCGCGCGTCTCTTGCGCGAACTGGATTTCGGCGACCAACAGGTTTTCGTCCGCATCAATGCGCTCACAACGGAATACGGTTTGGAAGATGCGCGCGCCGCGTCTTCCATTCAGACACCTGGCAGCCACGCGCCGGGCATCGTGATTCCCAAAGTCGAGGGACCCGAAGTCGTCACGACGATTGCTTCGATCTTGTTACAACCCAAGAGCAAGCTGCTGTGCCAGATCGAAACGCCGCGAGGTGTGTTTGCCAGCCGCGCCATCGCCGAAGCCAGC
>JANNUY010000554.1:0-1892 GCA_031414155.1 Acidobacteriota bacterium | reverse complement strand
CTTCGTGCCGAACAGCGCGCTTTCGGCGACCGAAGGAATCCAGTAACGCTCCAATCCCGGCTCACGATAAGGATTGATGACCGCGATGCGCGTGCCTTTTTGTTTGGCTTCGTAAAGATATTTCGTCGTGACGGGCTGATTGTTCGGCGTATTGCTGCCGAAAAATACGATCAAGTCGCTGCCGATCCAGTCGCGGTAAGTCACGGTCGAAGCCGCGACGCCGATGCTTTTTTTCATCGCTACGGTCGAAGGCGCATGGCAGAGACGGGCGGAGTTGTCTACGTTGTTTGTGCCTAAGAAACGCGCGACTTTGTTGGCAACGTAATAAGCCTCGTTCGTCAGTCCGCGCGAAGTCAGATAAAACGCGGCGCGTTGCGGCGTCGTTTGTTTGAAAGCGTCCGCCGCGAGTTGCAACGCGGCTTCCCACGTCACCCGTGTGAATCCACTTTCGCCTCTGCGCCGCAACATCGGAAACGGCAGCCGTCCCAATTCGCGCAACTCGCGTGCGCTCATGCGAGCTAACTTGTCAGTATCGTTGAGCAACGCTACGTCCAACGCCGGAGCCGTATTCAGCCGCATCAGTTCGAGCCGCACCATACACAGGTGTATGCCGTCCAACGTGTAGTCATGCACTCCGCTCGTACCCAACGCGCAACCATCACATACGCCTTGCGTTAGGATGCGATAAGCGAAGGGCAACTCGTCGCGGTTCGCCCACACGACTTTCGCCATTTCGAGATAGTGATTCGGTTTGGTGTGCCCAATGCCGTTCGGCGAAAGGCTCACCCATTGTTTGGGATTCCAAGCCATGCGGTTCTTGTGTCCGTAGCCCGACCGTTAGCGAGGGCTACCTCTGCGTTACGAACGGTGGTGCTGAAAAGGCGCATCCTCAAGGTAGCCCTCGCTAACGGTCGGGCTACGGACACGCGCTAAACATCCGCTTTACTGAACTTGTGTTTGTGATTCAAACTGACGGCATTATGACCAACCCGATTCAATTTTTCACTTCGCGTTTCAATCTCACCTTCGCCGACCTCGACAGCTTGCTTGCGGCGGCGCTTTCGCAAGGCGGCGAATATGCCGACCTGTATTTTGAATACACCGTCAACAACGCGCTGCAACTCGAAGAGCAGATCGTTAAGACCGCCAACCGCACCATCGAGCAAGGCGTAGGCGTCCGCGTCATCAGCGGCGAACGCAGCGGTTACGCTTATTGCGATGAGATCACCGTCGAAGCCATTCGCAAGGCTGCGCTCACTGCCGCGCACATCGCCGACAGCGTCATTGCCGTCGCGCCCGTCAACGTCACCGCCAGCAAACCTGCGCACGACCTTTATCGCATCGAACACCCAACAAGCGAAGAGCCGCTCGAACGCAAGATCGAATTGTTGCAACGCGCTGACAAAACGGCACGCGCGCACGACACGCGCATCCGCGAAGTGCAGGCTTCGTTTCTCGACAAGTTCAAGCTGGTGATGATCGCTACGTCAGAAGGGCTGTTAATCGGCGACGTACAGCCGCTGACACGGCTCAACGTAATGACCATCGCCGATGACGACGGCAACTTGCAGCAAGGTTACGCGGGCGGCGGCGGACGCAACGCGCTTGATTTCTTCCACTCGCAACTCACGCCCGAAAGTCTTGCCACCGAAGCCGCGCGGCAGGCTATCGTCCAACTCGAAGCCGTCGAAGCTCCAGCGGGCGCGATGGAAGTCGTACTCGGCGCGGGCTGGCCGGGCATCTTGTTGCACGAAGCCGTCGGCCACGGCCTCGAAGCCGATTTCAACCGCAAAGGCACGTCGGCGTTTTCCGGTTTGATCGGACAAAAAGTCGCCAGCGAACTTTGCACTGTCGTGGATGAAGGCACGATCCCCGGTCGGCGCGGATCGCTC
>JANNUY010000553.1:0-3321 GCA_031414155.1 Acidobacteriota bacterium | reverse complement strand
TGCGCGTCGCCAAAGTGACTAACCTTGTGCGCCTAATCGAAGACCTCAAGGCTCATAACATCTGGGTCGTCGGCGTCGAAGCCGATGGCGAGACATCGCATTACGCTTATGATTTTACCGGCCCCATCGCGTTGGTGCTGGGCGGCGAAGGGAAGGGCATTCGGCGGCTGGTGCGCGAACATTGCGACGCTATCGTTTCGATTCCGATGCATGGGCACGTCAATTCATTGAATGTCAGCGTTGCCACCGGCGTGGTTTTGTTTGAAGTCATGCGTCAACGCGCCGCCGCCCCAGCCGTAAAGGAATAGTAATGCCAGATTCGCGCGAAGACGCATTCAAAACCAATCCGCAAGTCGTCGCGACCCCTTTCGATAATGGCGAAGGTGTGTTGATTGATTTGCAAGGCAAGCAGTATTTTCAACTCAACGAAACCGGCTTGTTTATCTGGCAACGGATCGCTGACGGACATTCGTCCGAGCAAATCGTCGCCGCGCTGACGGCGGAATATGAAGTGTCTGAAACGCAGGCGCAGGCCAGTGTGAAACACCTGATCGCCGATTTGCAGCAACGTGAGTTGTTGGGGTAACGGTAGCGCAATCTGCCGAGATTGTGCCGCGCGGTGATTTAACCTTTTCAGCACGTCGCTTGTTTCGCGCAACACAGCATCGCAATGCCCGCGACACTATCAATTCTCTCAATCACGAACTGCGCAATCTCGGCAGATGGCGCTACCGTTCTTAACATTCAATCTCAAAACCTAAACAAATTATGATGCCGCGCTTGTTGTTATTTTTATTTTGTCTGCTGCTTACCGTTTCAGTTTCGTTCGCGCAAACGCGCAAGGCTGATTATCTCGAATATCTGAAAACCGCCGCCGCCCGTGCGTGGGAAATCAATCCGAAAATCATCGAAGACTGGAAGCGCACGACCAAACCCAGCGAGTTGTGGGGTTATGACGCGCCTGCCAATCCGGTCTATCTGGCCGATACGCTGGGCTATCTTTATCAAGAGACCAAAGATAAAAAGTATGCCGAACAGGCGCGCGATTTGTTGGCGAGCTATGGCGATTTGCGTTCGATCATCCCGAAAGATTTCGTCAGCAAGCGGGTTGAATATAAAAACGGTGTGCCTTCGATCTCGAATTTTTTCATCACGCCGCCTTACATTCGCGCTTACCTGCGCATTCGTGACAGCGGCGTCATTGACGCTGCCGCGCGCAAGAAAATCGAAGACGATTTAGCCTTTAGCCTTGATCACATTTTTTATTTTCCCGAATGGGGCGCGCACAACCGCGCGATGTTGCGGGCTGAGAGTTTGGCATATGGCGCAAAGGCGCTGGCGAACTATCCGAATGCGAAACGCTGGCAGCAACTGGCCGACACGCTGGCGAGCGACAGCATGAAGCAGTGGGAAATCGAAGATGCCACCGGCTATCACGGCGTATGGCTTTACTCGGTGTTTTCTTACGCCGACATCAGCGGACGCGAAGACGTGTTGCGCTCGCCGATGGTGTATTACTACTTAGATTATTTTGTGCAACTGCTTTCGCCGCACGGCAACATTCCAGATTTCGGCGACGCGCATTGGAACGGCGGCTGGGAACGTTTCGTGCCAGTGTTTGAAAAAGCCGCCACGATGTATCGCAACCCGCAATACAAATACGTCGCGCAACAACTCGTGCAGCGTTCGGCGGAACGCGCCAACAAAACGCAAAACGCCGCGTCGCTTTCACAAATCAACTTTGGCGTCGGCGTTGGTTCGTCGTTCACTGACGCACACCGTTGGGCGGATGATGCGATTACGCCGCAAGCGCCGACCAATTTAAGCGGCGACGTGTTGGACGATGTGATCGGCAAGAAATTCGTCTTTCGCAACGGCTGGCAGCGCGACTCGACGATGATGCTGTTGAATTATCGTGACGAAGGCGACGGCGGTTGGCTGGGGCGTGAGCAATTGCGACAAACGCTTTCGGTCGAAGAAGAAAAAATGCACCACGGGCACGCCGACGAAAACAGCATCGCGTTGCTGATGTCGGGCGGGTCGGTGTTGTTGCACGACGGCGGCTATCGCCCCGATTTGCCTAGCGGACAATATGGCGCGTGGCGGGCTGATTACTTTCACAACCGCGTCGTAGCCCGCAAAAACAAACGCGACAAGTCGCAATCGGTTTACGAATTCATCCGCAACTCCGGCGCTTATCGTCCGGTCAAGACGCAGAAAATTGACTTCTTGAAATTCAAAGATGCCGACGCCAGCCGTTCGCGCGTGATTGATGAAGAGCTTGGCTATGAATGGGATCGGGTCGTGACGCATGTGAAAGACCGCGACTATTTCATCGTGGTGGATGGCATAAAGGTCAAACGCGACGACTATTTTACGTTCACGAATTTGTGGCATACGCGACAGGTCAACGGGCAAAGCGCGAATCAATTCGTGACACGCTATGACAAGATTCAAACCGACGAATTGCCGCAAGCCAAAGCATTGACGATTCAATTCCCGGTCAATCCCGCAGGCAAACAAATCGGAACCTTTCCTATCTCGCGCCACTTTCAAGACGAAACCGCGATCTATCAAACCAACTCGCAGCTTTATCACGCAGGCGATTTTGAATACTTCGTCACCGTGCTGTTCCCACACGCTAGCAGCGGCGACATCGCTTATCCGCAAGTGAAGTTGATGAATACTGACAAACCCGGACGCGCCCTCGGTCTGGAAATCACGGACGGTCAGCGCAAGTCATATCTTTGCATCAAGCTTGATCTGGCGATGGATTTGGCGCGCGAACCGGTCGGGCCGCGTTATCAATACGAGTTGGGCAAAGTGAAATACGGCGAGTTTGAAACGGATGCTTCTTATCTGTTTGCCACGCGCAGTGGCAGTCAAATGCGTTACGGCGCGGCGACGATGACCAAAATCATGTTCGGTCAACAGACGCTGATGGAAGCGATGGCAAGTACGTTTGGTTTGCAACTCGACGGCACTGGTTCGCGCGCCGGTTTCAGCAAGTGGCGCTTTTGGGAAGACGACGTCACGGTGCGTTAAGTTTCAAGGCTGGCAGCGTTATCAGGCCAACCGTGCTTGCTCAGGTGCGCGGCATGTTTTCGTTGCCAGCTTTAATCACTGATGTTACGCGATCAGGAAATGCTATTTGAGTTTGACGCTCTCTTTGCGCCGGAGGCGCTGCGGATGGTAGCCGGTGGTGAAACCACCGGAGAGGCCGTCATTATTGACGTTGCACTCCGGCAGGAGCGCGGGACAAGAATGGCTTTTGCGATTCATTGATTGTCCGGCACCCCATCCGGGGTGCGATAACTTTTC
>JANNUY010000552.1:0-3515 GCA_031414155.1 Acidobacteriota bacterium | reverse complement strand
GTCCAATGCCGAGGCAGCCCTCGCCAACAGTCGGGCTACGGACACGCTTCGCGCCAGCTAACAGGAGATTGAAGGAGTGAGTTTTCGTTTGACAGAAATCATCAATGGCTGGCTGTGTTTGTGCGCGTTGGCGTCGTTTGCCTTCGCGCAAGACAACGCCGCACTTAACGAGTTACCACCACAAAGCGGACGCCGGTTGCCGCCGCCGCAAAGCGCGGTAACACCACCACCGGCTCCGCTTCTGCTTTCTGACGTATTGCGAATCGTCGAACAAAATCATCCCAAGCTGATCGGCGCGAGCGTGCAACGGCAAATTGCCTCGGCCAAGCGGCTTGAGAAACAAGGCGCGTTCGATCCAGTGGTGAGTTTTGGCTCTGACTATTTGCAATACAACAGCACGACGACGCGCGGCAAAGCAGCGACGACTAACGCGACCGGCGGCGGCGTAGAGTTTCTCACGCGCTCTGGCGTCAAGGTCGGCATAGGCACGCGCTTCAATTTAGGCCGCGTCAAATCGCCGCTTTCTTCGACGGGCGATAGCGGCGAATACTTCGTTGAATTCAAAGTGCCGCTGTTGCGTGGCTGGCGCATCAACGAAAAGACTGCTGCTGAACGCCAAGCCCTGTTGGGCGAACCGTTGGCCGAAGCCGAATATGAAGTCACGCGGCTTGACTTGTTGCTGACCGCTGCGACGGCCTATTGGGATTGGGTCGCCGCCAAACAAAAGCTCGTCGTCGCGCGCGACTTGCTCGAACTCGCGGACTTTCGCGCGCAAGCCGTCGCCGACCGCGTCAAAGCCGGAGACCTGCCAGCGATTGATCAAGCCGAAGCCGAAGCTGAAGTCTTTAATCGGCGCGAAGCATTCACCAAAGCCGAACGCAATTTGCAAAAGAGCGCGTTCAAGCTCTCGCTTTATTTGTGGACGGCAGACGGACGCAATGCATATAGCCCCGAACCGGAACAAGCGCCCGACTCGTTCAACGCGCCGGTGCGGTTCACCGACACGCAAGCCGTCGAAGGCGAAAAGCTCGCGCTCGAACGCCGTCCCGAATTGCGCGCGCTCGGCCTCAATCAGCAAATCACGCAAGTTGATTTAGACCTCGCGCGCAATCAGCGCCGTCCTGCGATTGAACTCAGTTTCAGTCCCGGACGCGACACCGGTTTCGGCGCGATTGGCAATACGTTTAAGGGCGGGATTGATTTCACGCTGCCGCTGCGCCAACGCACCGTGGACGGACGCATCGGCGCGGCTTCGTTCAAGCTGACCAAGCTCGAACTCGATCTGCGCAACGAACGGCAAAAAATTTCGACGCAAGTGTTCGACGCGGTGTCGGCGATCAATACGTCGTATGAACGCTATCGCGCCGCGCGGCAGGCCGTCGAACTCAACGAGCGCGTCGAAGCCGGTGAACGCGAAAAGTTTCGTCTGGGCGACAGCACGTTGTTCATCGTCAACCAACGCGAACGCGCTACGGCGCAGGCGCGCTTGAAGTTGATCGAGATTCAGACGGAATACGAACAGGCGGTGGCGGCGTTTCGCACGGCGGCGGTGCAATTCTAAATTTATCTGTAAAAGCGGAACGGGGAGCGCAAGTGATCTGACCCCCGCGGCGACGCGCATCTTCGAATCAATAGACACACTGCCGAGGCTTCAGGTCGCTTACGCTCCCCGTTCCGCTTTCAACTTGTTATCGCCTTACCGCGTAATCGTTCGACCGCCCGTACCGCGTCCCGTGTTGGGTTCGCGGCGACCGAGTGCGCGTCCGAAAAGTTCAGTCACCGGCCACCAGGCCCCCTCTGAAGCGAAGGGCACATATTCAAACCCGCGTCCGAACGGATCGTCGCGGCGCGTGGTGGTGTAATCAATCCCAAGCGCCGAATAGATCGTGGCGGCGATGTCTTCGTTGGCGACGGCGCGATTTTGCGACCAGCCGGGTTCTTTTATGTTCAGCCCGGTGGCATCGGTTTCGCCGATCAAGCGGCCTCCGACGACGCCGCCGCCCGCCATCACAGCAAAGTGCTGGAAGTAATGATCGCGTCCATCTTGATCGGTGAGTTCGTTGACGGTGCGTCCGAATTCACCCATCGCTACGATCAAGGTTTCATCAAGCAACGTACCGCCGTTGACGCCGGGCGCAGCAGCCAAGTCGTCCATCAAACGCGCGAGGCCTTCGTCGAGATTGCTAGCCATTGAATAAAGCCCCGGCACTTCCGCGCCATTCAAGCCTTTCGCATAAATACCCTGATGATGATCCCAACTGCCGAAATTGATTTGAATGTAACGCGCGCCCAAATCGGCTTTCAGCAAGTTGCGCGCAACCAGACAAGAATTCCCGAAATTCGAAGTGCCGTAACGCGTGGCTTCGTCGGTCGTGAACTTGAATGCCGCGTCAATCGTCGGGTCGTACATCATCGCCTTGCCGCGTTCGTAAAAGCCGCCCATCGTGTTGGGGTCGTCGCCGAGCGGCGAGTTGATGCGCAGCTTGCTGTCAATCAGTTGCAACGCTTGATAACGCGACTCAAAGGTCGCCTGCCCATCGGCATTCGACAACGTAGGGATGCCGGTCGCCGCAGGCTGCACGTCAAAGGGCGTATAGACGCCGTTGAAATAACCCGCGCCCACCACGGCTCCGCCCGTGTTAAGCGACACAAACGAAGGCAACTTGTAACTCGGCTTGCGCTGTTTCTCGAATTCAAGCGCGACGACGCTACCGATGTTCGGCGCGACCTTGCCGAGCGCCGATGAAGGGCTGCGCGAAATTTGCACCCACGTCTGTTGCAACGGATGCACCAGCGCCGGAGCGCGCATCGAACGCACAATCGAAAAACGATTGGTCTGTTTCGCCAACTCCGGCATCAGCCCTTGCGGAAACATCATTCCGTCGTAATTAGTCGGATTGAAATCGCTGGGTGTCCACGGCCCGACTTTCAAATCGAACGTATCGCTGTGGCTCGGCGCGCCGGTCAGCAAAATGAAAATGCAGTTGCGCGCTGTGCCTTTGAGAATCGGCGTGATGCCTGCGGTCGTGGCTTCGCTTTCTAAAGCGTATGCGTTGCCACTCAAATAAGGCGTCAGGAAAAAGCCGGATAAGCCGGTTCCGGCGAGCTTGAAAAATTCGCGGCGTCCGACCGACGGGCCAGTCGTGGGCGTGACCGAAGGACGCGCCTCGGCGTGCCCCATATGATTGGGACGCGGTTGCCATTCGGGTACGAGAGCTTTTTGTTTTGCCATGTCTGTTTACCTCTCACGCTGTTGATGCACCGGGTCGCTACCGCTCCCCGTTGCATAGGCGATTAGTAGTTAAAAACGAAATCAATTTTGTTCAGCAACGCCCACTGAATTGATTCAGTGGCGGCGCGGCGCGTTTGCGAAGTGAAGAGCGGCGTGAGCTTGCTCAACTCGTCCGCCGTCGGATTGCGCGAAAGCGTGGCCAAATAAAGTTGCGTGATGATCTGTTCGTTGGTGAGCGCCGCGTTGGCGAGCAAACGCGCGACGTTTGAACCCGCGTTGTTCA
>JANNUY010000551.1:0-7689 GCA_031414155.1 Acidobacteriota bacterium | reverse complement strand
TTTTGCCAGCAAGCCTTTTTGATTTTGTGGGTGATGCTCCGTTGGTCATGTAAGAGATTCTGGAGCTAGGTGCTGGGCCAGAAAGCACTCACGTTTAACCTCATCAAGCAGATTTGAATACCAATGAATGCCTTTAGCGATCAAGATCAAATAAAACAGTAGTCGTACTTGCGCGATCACAGAAAACAGCAAGTGGTAAGGCGATGGTTGTAATTTGGCTACTAAACTAAAGTAAGCACTGCCTCGCCAAAGCAGAAAGACCGATGCCATAAAAATTAGAAAGCTCAAGCGCGGGAAGAATAAACCGCGTGGCGGCGGAACCTTACGATTGTTTGTCAACAATCCAAACACGCTAACATGCCTACCGCTCAACATCTCACGTTGCATCGCTAGTATGAGGTGATAGGTCGGCAAGCAAAAAATAAAGATTACCAGCAGGTGGTAGATCAAGCCTCCGGTATAAGCGAGTTGTGCAGGCATCGCGGTGTCGCTCAACTTAGTAATACTGCGTGCGGGAAACACCAGGTAAGCCGCTGCGGTAGCGCACGCCGCCGCGCCCAACGTAAAAACCAGAAAACTGATTTTCAGACCGTGCGGACGTCCGCGTTCAGTCAACCGCCAATCGCACCAAAAAGCCAAGTACGCAGAGCCGAAAAGCCAGACGCCAGCCAGTATGGCAAAGGGAATTCCTCTTTTGGCAAACCGGTCAAACTCGTAAGCGATTTCCAAGATGATGCAAAGCGCGCCAAGCAAGCCATAAATGCCAGCTAACCAGAGGCAATGAACTTGATGCCCGCCGAATCGCTCAGTCAATTGACCTGAAATCCCGAACGTGGCGGCTACCTCAGCGGGTTGGACGAACTCTCTCAAACGAGTGTCGGTGTCTATCACCGTTACCGCTGCCGTTAAACGTTGCGCTTCGGTTCGACAGGCTTCACATGTCGGCAAATGTGCCTCAACGCGCAGTCGCTCTGACGGTGTAGCGCGTCCAAAGCAGTAAGCCGTCAGCAAGTCGTTGAGCGCAGGCGCGGAGCAGGGCGGCATATTGCGTACAGCGAGTTTGTTCTGATTTTCCATGTTCTTTTTTCCTGTCGCGCAGCGCTGGTGCTTTTTAGACTTGGGCTGCATTCGACTGATTAGGTTTGCGTGTTCGTGCCTGATAAGAGGGCAGCGCGCGCCGAAACTTTTCCTGCGCGCAAGCCATGCGATTTTCGATTTGCTTTTTACTCCAGTTCCAGTGGTTGAGATTGACTGCCAAGCTGCTGATTTCCTCAGCGGAATAGCCATAGTTGCGATTCAAAATCAGGAGCAGGCGATGATGCGGCTCCATAACGGTGAGGGCTTGGCGCACGTCAAGATATAAATCGGAATCCAGTTTCGCCGCCAGCGCCTGATCCGCAATGGCATCCAGTCCATCACCTACGGCATTGCCCGCCGGATGAATCAGTTGCTCCCTCTGCCTTTGTTTACGCCAATAATCATTGATCTTGTTGGCTGCCAGACGATAAACCCAGGTTTTGAACGCGGCTTCTTCCCGAAAAGTCCCACCGCGCAATTGCTCAATCAAGCCGAGCATGGCTTCGTGCGCAACATCTTCGTAATCGGGATACGGCACGTTGGCGCTTTGCGCTTGTCGGATAACGTGTGGGTGGTAACGCTGAACCAACTTCCGTTCAGCCTCCTCATCACCTTGTCCGGCGCGCGTCGCCAAGGTCGAATCGTCTTCATCGTTAAGGCAGGTGTCAGGAATGCTTGGTAATCGTTTCAAGCTAGCGCCTCCCTAAAAGTTGACTGTGAATGCGTTGAAATTTCCCACCTTTCGACTTTCGACAAAGGCGTCGCAAATTTTTTTCTGAAGCGACCAGTTTTTCGACTTCGGCTGGCGACTAATCGTAGTGGCAGCCCAATGTCGGGAACAATAGCGGGCGTTCGCTGGCTCAACGCCAATGAGTCCGGCCAGACTCATTCAAGCGCAGCCGCAAGCGGTGAGAGTGTTGAATGTTTACTAACGCGCGGCACTCTACAACTCGCTGTTGTTCCCGGTCAACGAGTGTGGCGCATTGTCGAACTCAAGCTAAATTCAGGGCAATGGAGCGGCACGGTCAGGTGTTCGATGCCCCGTATTTTTTAGGGTGGGGTTCGTGTTGCATGGCGATGGACGTGAAGCGGGTTTCTGGTTACCAAACGCTAGCTGACAAAAAGAGGAAATGATGAGCGAGACTTTCTCTGCAACTGATAAAACCTGCTCGAACTGCGGCGGTCTTGTCGCGTCTGATTCGAGATTCTGTAAGCACTGCGCTTTCGATTTTGCTGTTGCGCAGCAACCACTTCCGCAAACAGAGAGTGAAGGCACGTCGAAGAAGAATCGCTATATCTTGCCGCTGGCAAGTCTGGCAGTGGTGTTGGCGCTTGCCGCTGTATGGATTTACAGGAGCCGACACGCCGCCGCGCCCATTGCCGCCGCACCGAGTCAGACGATGACAGAAAAGGCCAAGCAGGTAGAAGCGCGAATTTTGCGAAGCGCAACGGTCACGAATGCTAAACTGACGGGGCTGTCGTCGTATGAATTGCGTGTGCTGCGCAACGTTCACTTTGCGCGCTACGGGCGCGTTTATGACCGGCCTGGATTGGGCGATTACTTCTACACGCAGCCCTGGTACAAGCCGAACAACGACTACAATGACAAACTGCTGACCGCTACCGACAAGGCCAACGTCAGCCTGATCCTGGCGGAAGAGAACAACGCCAAAGCCGCCGAAGCTGCGCAAGTCACCAGTGTTGCAGTAGCCGCTACGCCAGCGCCAAGCAGTTCGACTGGTAGTTCTAACTTCCAACCTGCCATCGGCGGTGGCTCATCATCAAATGGCCCTTCGAGCGCCACGGTCAACGCTGCCATCAGCGCGTCGGTTAAAGGTATGCTCAATCGGGCGAGAATCACCGACACTTGGAAGACAATAGAAGTGAAAAGTGCGGCTGTTCAAATCATCCGTCAAGGCGACTATAACCAGGAGCAAAAGTACCTGCCAGTCCAAGTAACTGTAACCGGTTCGTCCCGGAAGCAGCCTGAATACTGGGCGGGGAATGATAGGCCTTCCAGCAACTGTCAATTCAGCTTCAGTGCCGAATATAAGATTCAAAGGGATGATTACGGCGATTGGATTGCTGTTCCACACCCTTTCTGGATGGGCCCCGTACAGACCCAGTGTGATAAGTGAAGCGCTCACCGTGAATATGACGCAGGAGTAAGTGACTGAAGACCGTTCGGTTTTATAGGGACAACATTCCTAGAGGAATCAACAATGAACGCGAATCAGATTTATGCATACTTGCGCAGCGGACAGTTCCGCCAGGCTTTTGATGAATTACGACAAGACTGGCGCTTTCTGCGCTGGGAGATTCGTAGCGCCATCGTCAACGCGTGGAAGATTCAAGATCGCGCTTCGGCTACGTTGATGTTCAGGTTTTATCGGCATCTGTTGAGCGCGCGGAAGCCTTCGCTTGCGGCAGCCTTGCGCTGGGCGCAATTGCAAGTGTGGCGCGACCGCGAATTTGCTGCGCCGTACTTTTGGGCGGGGTTCGTACTGCAAGGCGAGTGGAAGTGAATAAACTGCTTTGAGGCAAAGGAAGGCTCATGTACGAAATAGAGAGAACTACCGAAACCCAGTGTCCGCGCTGTGGAGGCGTTGCACTGTTGAATTCTAGCTTTTGCAGCTATTGCGGCAGCGCGCTGATGGAAAATGCGTCACCACAGTTTTATATGAATGATCCTGCCGCGCCACTACCCGCTTTACCGCCAGAGAGCGCAGCGCTTTCATTCCCTATACCCGCCCGCCGCCTTATGGCTATCAACCTGCGTTGGTGCGTGCGGGAGCATTTGAGCGCTGGCTGGCGTGGGCGATTGACGTAGTGATTGTCATGCTCATCAGCATTCTGGCTTTGATTCCTGTGCTGGGCGGCATCCTCGTGGCGATTACGGGTACGGGGTATCTACTGATGCGCGATCATCAAGGCGCCAGTGTTGGTAAGCGCGCGATGGGGTTGCGCGTAATCGGCCAGGACGGCCAACCGGCTGCGCGGAATTCGCTGCTACTGCGCAACGCAGCGCTCGCGCTGCCTTATTTGCTGCACTTCATTCCCTATCTGGGCATTTTCCTGACCATCGTGGTTTGGGCACCGATTTGTTTTTTTGAAGGGCTGACTGCTTTCCTGACAGGGCGGCGCATCAGCGACCGCTTGGCAGGAACCATTGTGGTGAAAGGGTGAGGCTGGTTAGAAAACTAAGGAGGCTCGTATGCGTAAAGATTTAATTAGATGGATTTGTCTCTGCTTGTTGTTGGCGCTGGCCGACGCACCGCTCTTCGCGCAAAAAGCGCGGCCCAGCATGTCGAAAAAAGAAACGCTGACCAATGCCAGCGTAATCGAATTAGCCAAACTCGGTTTAAGCGAAGCCGTGATTATCGAAAAGATTCGCCAATCGCCGCAGCGCTTCGACACGAGCGTCGAGGGCTTGAAGCAGTTGAAAGGGGCGGGGCTCAGTGACGCGTTGATTGCTTTTATGCTCAATCCGCAAGCGGCAGCGCCGGTGGTTGCCCCTGTTGCGACAGTTGCGCCCGCGCCAGTGGTTGCGCCGGTCGTGACGGCAAAGCCTGTTGCAACAGCTGCTACACCTGCCGCAACTTACAATCCGGCTGGGCAAAAAGTAGCTACGCCGTTGCCGCCGGATAAAGGCGTTTATCTGTGGGATGGCAAGACGATGCATCTGCTGCATCAGAGTCGCGTGCCTTCGATGGGCACGAGCGTCTGGCGCAGCGTGACGCCTTTCGTCAAAAAGAAAATCGAACTGCAAATGTTCGATGCGCATTCCAAACTGCAATTCGACAACAACGAACCCGTGATCGTCGTTTCGGGTATGGGCGAAATCGTACCGGGCGTGCCGTCGTTCCGGCTGCTTTACGTCAAGACCGGCGGGATGCGCAAAGACCGGCGCATCGTCGGCACTTATGACGTAGGCGGTTTCTTCGGCAGCGTCAGCATGGTGGACAACGAAATCGAATGCCGCACGGAAAAGCTGGCCGTAGGCATTTATGCCTTCAAGCCGGTCAAGGCTCTGCCCGATGGCGAATACGGTGTAACCCACGTGCCGCCGCTCGCCGCCGCCAGCACGCAGCCCAGCTTCGCGCCGCCGATATGGGATTTCGGCATTTATACCGAAGCGCGGTTGAGAGAATAAGCGCCTCCGCCGCCACATCATTGCTAAAAATATCCATTCGCTGCGCAGGTCTGGGCGCAGGCCAGTAAGCCCAGTTATCAGGAGTCTCACCATGAAAAACAGAATTGCGTTTTTATCACTGTTGCTGGCCGTGGCTTTCGGTTCGCACGTCACGCGGAGCCAAGACCCGTCCGCGCGTTCGCAGTCCGGCGAAAACGTAGGGCGCGAAGTGCAGACATCCGCTGAAGTCGTGCGCTCCGGTGATGCAGCCATCGCTGCGCAACTCGGCAGCGCGCTCACCGCCAAGTCGGTAGATGAAACAAACGGTTGCACCAAACCCACAGCGGTAACCCGGTTTGCAGCCAGCGATCAAAGAGCATGGTTATGGTTTGATGCGAGCGGCGCGGCGGCGGGCGACCGCGTGCGTGATGAATGGTATGACCCAGAAGGCAATCTTTACCGTTCGGCGAATTGGAACCCTTTGACCGGTGGCGGGTATCGCTGTTTTTGGGATTCGATTTTTCTCGCCAACTCTCCCGCCGCGTCCAAACCCGGGCTTTGGACGGTTTACGTTTATTACAACGACAGCTTCTTTTTCTCGACGAGTTTCACACTGGGCGTCGCGCGGTTAGAGCAACAAACGCTCTCACGCTTTCTCGGTCAGGGCGATCAGTGCAAGTCGCCTGAACCGGTCAGCGTTTATCTGACTACCGATCAGGAAATTTATGCCTGGTTCAGCGTCAGCAATGCCTTGCCCGGCGACACGGCTCACATTGAATGGTATGAGCCGAGCGGAAACCTTTACGCGACGCAGCGTCAGGGGCCGCCCGGCATTCCCTGGACGGGTAGCGGCTGTTTCTGGTTTCCCCAGCGCATCGCCAATCAACCGCTGGCGACGAAACCCGGCCTTTGGCGCGTGCGGGTTTATTACAACGGGGCGCTGTTCTATACGAGGACTTTTACCGTCGCACTGCCGACCAATGCGGGCCCGGTCGTCATTGACGGTACCGACGCCAACGACCACGGCGCGGCGACGAATGGCGTCAACGCCGACGGCTGGCTTTATATGCAACGAGTACTCGAAAGCCTGTCCCGCCAGATTCCGCCCGAAGCCGCCAAGACCGTCGTAGCCCTGGGGCCGGGCGGCAAGTCTTTCGATGCAATCAACTCCGCTTTCACGCTTTCCGCGTTGCCGCGCAACGGCTGGCGTTTGTTGGTCTTCACCGGCGCGCCGGACATCGGTAATTGGCTCGAACAGGTTTCAGTTACGAACACGGGCATTCTTTACCTGACCACTTACAATCTGGTGGATGGCGACCTGCTGCCCTCAGAGATGGCGGCGATCAATGCACGCGCGGCGCAGCTTGCCAAATATGTCAATGGCGTGGGCGGACGTGGGCGTGGCGGCGCGCTCTTCGCCATGTCCGAAGTCAACACCGACACGAACGGCGGCGCGTGGGTGTGGCTGCAAACGCTTCTCCCCAATTTGTTCGTCGCGCAGCACGGAACCGGCGGCATTGATCGCAGCATCACGCTCACCGGCGACGGCGCTCAGGTTTTGCCAGGCCTCAGCAACGAGGTAATGGGTCACGTCAAACCCTGGCATAATTCGTTCAGTAACCTGCAAGGACGTTTGAAGGTATTAGGCGTTGCGCCCGACACGGACGGCTTTCAAAGACAAGTCGTACTCGGCGGACTGGGCGGCGATGTTTTCGCTACCAGTTGCATTCTCAGTTGCGCGGCGAATGTGCCGTCAGAAGCTACCGTAGGCGAATCCGTTCAATTTGCTGGGTCGCACGCCCTTTCAAATTGCACCGGCACGCGGGCTTATGAATGGGACTTTGGCGACCAGTCGGAACGCCTGCTCGCGCCTAACTTGGGATATACCTATAGACGAGCCGGAACCTACGTCTGGAAGCTAACCATCAAGCTGCCGGGAACAAGTGATTGCATCAAGTCAGGAACCATCACGATTAAACCCGGCTGCGTAGCGCCCGCCATTCTGACGCAACCTGACAGCCCGGTTATCAAAGCGGGCCAACCGGCGAATTTGCGCGTGACGTTGAGCGGCGGCACACAGCCTTTTTCTTATCAGTGGTATCAAGGTCTCAAAGGCGACACAGCCAATCCCATCAGCGGTGCCACCTTCGGGAATTACACCACGCCGCCGCTGATGGCGACGACCAATTATTGGGTACAGATCAAGACCGCCTGCGGCAAGACGACCAACAGCAACACGGCGGCAGTTTCTGTGTTGTTACCCGCAGGCTCGCCCAACGCCGTAGGCACAGGTATTGATTTCATTGATCCGGCTTGCCGCACGGTGCTTGGTTGCAACGGCCAATACATCGGCGCGATTGCCGGGACGCGCGTCAGCATTACGCCACCGTCAACGTTGCGGTCGTTCGATTACGTGACCAGAAATGGCGCGGTGGTGGATGGCGTCACCCGCGTGTTGCTTGCGCTCGTCGGCGATACGG
>JANNUY010000550.1:0-6497 GCA_031414155.1 Acidobacteriota bacterium | reverse complement strand
CCTTCTTCCGCAAACATTTCACACACCGCCTCGCCGATGCCTGCGCTGCCGCACGTGACGATGACGACTAGGTTCTGGAATCTTTGGGACATGGTTTCTCCCGTGTCCGTAGCCCGACCGTTAGCGAGGGCTACCATCGCAGTGCGCACGCCAACACCGAAGGGCGCAACGCGGAGGTAGCCCTCGCTAACGGTCGGGCTACAGACACGCTAGTCAATATGAAAAACTTCGTTAAGTTCGATAGCCAGCGGACTGTTGTCTTCACTATTGTTTGGATTGGTTTCCATCAGGTCGCGCATGTATGCCCACCAGCGTTGGCAGGCGTCGGTTTGCGCGATAGCTTGCCAGCGTTCCTCTGATTCGATTTCGACATAAGCGAACAGCTTGTCAGTCGGTGCATCGAGAAAGATCGAATAGTTATGCACGCCCTGCGCTTGCAACACGGCGTGCAATTCCGGCCAGATCGGGTTGTGACGGCGTTCGTATTCGGCTTGGTGTCCCGGTTTCAAGCGCATCAAAAAGGCTTTGCGAATCATAGTTTTTTCTCCAGCCCTGCAATTGCATCAAGCAGCGCGGCTTTAAGTTGATCGAGGCATTCGCGCGTTTGGGCTTCGCGTAACGCGCTGAGTGCGCGCGGGTCGCCGACTTTGCCTAGTGCGCGAATCGCCGTGACGCGCGCGCGAATGTTGCGGTCTTTGAGCAATTCGATCAGATGATCGGTGACTTTTTCGCCCATTTGTTCTTTGTGCAACTCTTTGCCGAGCGTGCCGAGGCACGCAATGGCGGCAAGCCGCAGCGGAACCGGTTCGCCATAAACCGAATGTTTGAGCGCGTGATCTACGGCGCGTTTTTCTTTGGCTTGCGCCCAGCCGTGCAAGGCGGCTGAGGCTACGACCTCTTGCCACGAAGCGAGCGACAAGGCTTGCGACAACGCATCGAACGCCGCGTCTCCGCCGCGTTTGGCAAGCGCGCGCAGGCAGGCGACTTGTACGAAATAGCTTTCATCGTGTGTCAAAGCGTGACGCAAAGCTGACAGGCTTTCTTCGTCGTGAAATTCGCCCAATGCCACGGCGGCGGCGCGGCGGACGGCAGGCAGCGGATTCGCTGGCAAGGCTTTGAGCAATGCCGTGCGTGCGGCGTCATCGCCGATTTCGCCGAGTGACAGCGCGGCTGTCAGCTTCACCCCGACGTGGTCGTCAGAATTGAGTTTGCGTTGCAGCGCATTGACGACTTGCGCGCTTTTGAATTCGGCGAGTTCGCAGGCGGCGCGCATGCGTCCCAGCAGGTCTTCGTCGTATTTGAGTTGATAGAGCAATTCTTGCGAGCCTTTGGCAAAGCTCATCAGCTTGAACAGGCGATGGCCTTTGTCGAAAACCACCATGCGCGGTTTCGTGGCGCAAGGCAGATAAAAATCTTGCTCCTGTTGTTCGAGCCAAACGCGATATGAAGCGCGTGACGGATTGCCGTCACTGTCTTCAGTGACGATTTCGATGACGACGGGAAATTTGAAGATATTGTCTTCGGTTTGAGCTTGTTCGACTGAAAGTTTGACGAGTTGTTCGGCGCGCTGCCATTCATAGCGCACGTTCAACTCAGGGTAGCCCGCGCCGTAAACCCAGTTGTTGAAAAACCAATGCAGGTTTTGTCCCGTCGCTTCTTCGATGGCCGCGCGCAAAACGTAATCGTCGCCCGTGCCGTGCGCGTGTTGCGTCAGGTAAAGTTGCAACGAACGAAAGAACGCCTCATCGCCCAACACCCAGCGCAACATATCCAGTACGCATGCGCCTTTTTCATAAGCGTGGCGATCCATCAACTCTTCTGAAAAACGATAGCGGTTAAACAGCAACGGACGCCGATGGCCCGTGAGGTCTTCGCGCAGGTAAAGCAGGAAGTCCTGAAACAAGGCGAAGCGTGCGTCATCAGTGCCGCGCGTGGCTTCGCGCCAGAGATATTCGCTATAAGTCGCAAAGCTCTCGTTCACCCAAATTTGCGTCCAGTCTTTACACGTCACCAAATCGCCGAACCAGTGATGCGCGAGTTCGTGCGCGACGATGTCTTCATAATTCACGTCGAGCGCCGCGCGTTCGTCGAGCAAACAGCGGTCAGTGAAAGTCGAAGCCGACGTGTTTTCCATCGCGCCGAACAGAAAATCATCCACCAAAATCTGAGCGTATTTATCGTAGGGATAAGGCACGCCAAAGCGTTGTTCCAACAGCGCGATCATTTCGGGCGTACGCGCAAAGAGCGTGTGTCCGGCTTCTTTGCGATCACGATAAACGTAATAGTCCACCGGCAAAGCGCCTTGTTGCGCCGAAAGCTTTTCGTATTCGCCAATCACTATCGTGACGAGATAAGACGGATGCGGTTGCTCTTGCGACCAGTGAAAAGTTTTGGTGTGTGCTGTTTTGTTTTCAGTGACTGACAACAGCTTGCCGTTTGAGAGCGCGAAAAAATCTTCTCTCACTTCAGCGATCAATTCCGTCGTCATCTTTTGATTCGTCACGTCGTGGCAGGGAAACCACCAGTGCGCGTCGTCGTTCTGGCCTTGCGACCAAATCTGATGCGGCTTGTTCGGATAGGATTCGTCGGGCTTGATGAAATAAAGTCCCTTGCGCGGTTGGCAGGTATAAGCGATCTCGATCGTCAGTTGATCGTGGCGCGTATAACTTTGCGGCAACTCAATCGCCAGCTTTTCGGGAAAGGTTTCGTAGGTGCAAGCGCGGCTAAGTTCGTAGCTGTGATCGGTGGTCTCGTGGCGCACGAGCGTGACACTGCGCACGTCGAATTCCGCTGCATCCAGCGTGAGCGAAACGAAATCGTCATCCATCGGCTTGAAGGTGACGAACGCACTGCCACTAACGGTTTCGGCTTCGTCGTCAAAGCGCAAATCAAGCCTGAGGTGTTGCACCGCGAAAGGGCGCGCGGGGGTGAACTGTTCGTCGCCGGGCAAGGCTTCGCGCTCGACTTTGAGTGTCGTGTCATACAAATCAACCGCGCTCCATTGGCGCGGATCGAGCAGGGCGGGATGGATTAAATGGTCTTGAATCGGCATGCTTTTAGTTTGTTGTTTTTCCCTATGCGACACAAGCGCCAACGCACCAATTCAATTCTCTCTTAACCATCGCTCAATCACTTTCGACTGAGTACCCAAACGTTGGCTTCAGAAATATCCAGTCCGAAATAAAGCGTGCGTTGATCGGCGGGCAAGCTGAGCCGATAGAGTTGATAAGGCAGGCGCGACATAAATTCCGAGACCGCACCCGTGCGCGCATCAACCAGAAACATCCTGCCGTTTTCATCTGCCAGATAACGGCGATTGTCGTTCAACCAGTTGCCGGGGTCGGCGGTGGTGGTGCCGATGTCTTCGAATTGCCTGGTTTCGAGAGAATAGTTTTTGACCAGCAGGGGCGCTTCGATGTCGGCACGCCAGCCGCCGAGCAGGCGCTTGCCGTCGGGCGACCAGTCGCGCAGCCAAAACCGTATCTTCGGATCGTAAGGCTGCGGTTGTCCTTTCGTTGGTAACGGCTGGGTCAGGTCTACGATAAAAAGTTCCGTACTGTCAGGGTTGGTCTTGCGATGGATGTAAGCCAGCCGGTCTCCCGTCGGCGACCACGTAGGGAAAAACGCATCGCCCTCGGCAATGTTGGTAACTTGTTGGCGCGCACCGCCGTCGCGGTTGATCGTCCAGATTTGCCAGCGTCCCCCATTACGATTTGAATAAAAAGCAATGCGTTTGCCATCGGACGACCAGCGCGGGAAACGGTCTTTGTCGTCGTCATCGGTCAGCTTTTGCGGCAATGACGAACCGTCGGTTTTCACCAGATACAGGTCTTCGCGGTTGCCGACCGTCGCGTTGTAAACAATCAACTCGCCCTCCGGCGAAACGTCTGGGTAATACATGCGCCACGAAGTTTCAGCGATGGTGATATCGTGTTGGTCGTTTTGGCTGGCGCGCGCCGGATCGAACGGGAGACTGGCGAGCCGATGGCGCGGACGTTTGTCTACGAAAGCCATGCGCTTGCCGTCTTGCGAAAAGCTGAGGTGTTGGCTGAACGCCGACGGCGTAGGCACGAGTTGCGCTGCGCCCAGCGTCTCACCCGTGCGTTCATCAATCGGTATGCGCCACAAGTTCATCGCGCCGGTGCGATCGCTCGAAAAATAAAGCCACTTGCCGTCCGGCGACCACACCGGATTCCAGTCGGTCGCAGCGTCGTCGGTCACGGCCACCGCGTCGCCACCTTGCGCGGGCATCGTCCAGATGTCGCGGCGCGCGTCTTCGCGTTGCGCCCAATACGCGATGCGATGTCCGTGCGGCGAAAACGCAGGTTGCGCTACATCGCGTTTCACCACGATGCGCCGTTCCATCGTGTCTATCTTGACGGCGTGTAGCACGTGTTGCGCGAGTATGCGGCTGCGCGGGTCGTCAATCGGTTCTTCGGTGTAAATGATTTCCTTGCCGTCGGGCGACCAGGCCGGATGATAAGCACGCTGGTCGGCCAACCGCCGCACCGATTCGCCCGTCGCGCCCATCAAAAAAAGTCCGCCGCCTTCGCGTTCTGAACGAAAGGCGATGAAAGCGCCATCAGGTGAATAAGCCGGATGCGTATCGTTTGTGCGGTTTTTAGCGGTCAGGTTAATTGACGAAGTGCCGCCGATGCGCTGTTGCCAAATATCGAAATCGCCTTCTTTCGCGCGTCGTGCGTAAACGACGGATTGTCCGTCGGGCGCGAGGCTGGGGAATAACTCTTCGCCGGGGAAATCGGTGATCTGTATTTCGTTGAAACTCTCGCGCGAGAGCGTTTCATTCTCTCGCGCGCGGGTCAGCCACCACGCCAAGGTTGCGAGCAAACCCAGCAAGACAACAGCGGCGATGGCGAGTTGCTTGCCGCCAAGCCATCCCGTCGCCACGACACTCGGCGTAGCGCCCGACGGCATAGCGGTTGGATGCGCCGCCGAATCGAGTTCGCGTTGCAAGCGTTTCAACGCCGCGCGCAAATCGCCAGCGGTCTGGTAACGCAACTCGCGGTCTTTTTCGAGCAGGCGATTGATGAGGCGTTCGCATTCGGGGTGCAGGTCGGGGCGCACTTGCGTGAGCGGCAATGGCTGATGATGGACGATGGCATCGAGCGTCGCGGCGGGCGTATCGCCCTTGAACGGCGGGCTGCCCGCGAGCAACTCATAAAGCACAATGCCGAAGCTGAAAAGGTCAGAGCGCGCGTCTATGTCGCGGCCCAGCGCCTGTTCGGGCGACATATAGCGTGCCGTACCCATCACCGAACCTGGGCGCGTCGCCAACGGGTTATGCACATCGCCACTGTGCGTAAGCGCCAATGCCTCAACCAACGGGCGATGTTTTTCGGTGAGTTTGGCGAGGCCGAAATCCAGTACCTTGACGAATTCGTCGGGGCGCACCATGACGTTTTCGGGTTTGATGTCGCGGTGAATGATGCCAGTTTCGTGCGCGGCGTTGAGCGCACCGGCGATTTGCAGCGCAATCTCTACGGCTTCTTTTTCGTTAAGTTGGCGAGGGCGGATGGCCTGCATCTTGTCGCGCAGCGTTTGCCCATCCACATGTTCCATCGCCATGAAATGCGTGCCGTCGCGTTCGCCTATGTCATAAACGGTGACGATGTTCGGATGATTGAGGGCTGAGACGGCGCGGGCTTCGCGCGTGAAGCGTTCGACGCGCGCGGCGTCGGCGACGAATTGCGGCGGCAACAGTTTCAAGGCCAGCGAACGCCCTAGCCGTTCATCGCGCGCCAGATAAACTTCGCCCATGCCGCCCGCGCCCAACACCGAAAGAATTTGATAAGCGCCAAAACGCTGGCCGATTAACGAGGCTTCCTGTTCGGCGAGTTTTTGCGCGGCGATTTCGAGCGCGGGCTGATTTAAGAAGTTGGCTTCGGCGCGGTCGTGCGATTCCAGCAACGAAGCGACTTCGTGGCGCAATTCATCGTCGGTGATGCGCGCGAGAAAAGTCGCGCGTTCACCGACGGGCAAGGCCAGGGCTTCGTCAAGCAGACGATCTATTTGTAACCAACGTGCAGCTTTCATCGCAGCCAAAAATGAAATCCAGATACAGCGTGAGCAATTTTGGTGGTGGGGCGATTGGTTGTGTCACTCGCCGACGGGCGGGCAACGCGGGCAATTTATCACAGTCACCCTAAAAAAGATTTTGCCGATGATAGTTTTCGCCGCGAGCCTCCGCCTTAGTCAGTGAGCGGATACGAAGCTCAATACGCGCGGTAGAGAAATGAACGCTGCCGCCCTAAATTTGGATAACACCATTCGCTTACTCATACGGAGGAAATATGTATCGCACACGATTGATCGGTTTTGCTCTCACAGGTTTATTTTTGGTTGGTTTGATTTGGAAGTCGTTTCCCGCTGCCGCGCAAGGCGTCGTCATCGGGTTGCCGCCTGCGCCCGTGACGGTGACGGTTCAGCCGGAAGAAGATGGTTACGTGGTTTATGCGCCGATTACGCGCAGCACGTCC
>JANNUY010000549.1:0-5513 GCA_031414155.1 Acidobacteriota bacterium | reverse complement strand
CCGGCTTTGCCTGCGGGTTGGCGGCGCGACTTTTTAGTTTTTGCCGACGGCTTCGGCAAGGATATGGATATTAACTCGGCGCGGCCTGACACGATTGGCGAGTTACCTTATCACGCGATGCAGGCTTATCCTTACGCGCCGGGCGATGCTTATCCGAACGATGCGCGACATCAGCGTTATTTGCGTGAATACAACACGCGCACCGTACGCGATCAGCGGGCGGCTTATTGGCAAGGCAAGCGGTGACGGAATAATTTAACGACAGTGTGTTGCTTGAACTTATTTTCCATTTCCCATTTGAGATTTTCTATTTTTTATTGTGCTGCGAGTAACTCAAGCAATAGAAAATTACAAATAGAAGATGGAAAATGAAAGCGACGATCAAATAACTTATGTTTCTTTTTACCTCACGAACCTTTTGTTTCGTTTATCTATTTTTCCTGCTTGGTTGTTTGTTTTCGGTCAGTCAGGCGCAATCCAATCCGGCGACGTTGCAGTCGCAAGCGCGGCGTTGTTTGCCCAACACGCCGCTCGCCGCCGAACGCTGGCGTGGCGAGTATTTCGGCAATCGCGATTTCAGCGGCGATCCGCTGATGGTGCGCGATGAAGGCGCAGCGGATTTGAGTTTCAAGTGGGGGCTGGGTTCACCGAGTGCAGAATGCGGCCTGCCCGTTGATAACTTTTCAGTGCGCTGGACGCGCACCGTGGCCGTGTCCACCGGGCTTTACCGTTTTACGGTGGCGGGCGACGACGGCTTGCGCGTATTGCTCGACGGCCAAACCGTGATTAACGAATGGCGCGAGCAGTTCAATCAAACCAAAGCCATCGAACTCAATCTGACGGCGGGCAAGCATGTGATCGTGTTGGAATATTATGAGCGTTATGGCAGCGCGTCTTTTAGCTTCGTCCTGGAAGCGGCACCCTGTCATGTCAAGGTTGCGGGCGATCATTGGCGCGGCGAATATTTCGCCAACGATAAGTTGAGCGGAGCGCCCGCCTTAGTGCGCGATGACGGCGACTCTGATCTCAAGTATGACAAGTGGGGGCTGGGTTCGCCCAGCGAAAACTGTTTGAAAGTTAGCGACAATTTTTCGGTACGCTGGACGCGCACGACTACGTTTTCGCAAGGGTTTTATCGGTTTCGCTTTAAGGCGGATGATGGCGTGCGGCTTTTCATAGACCAGCAACTCAAGTTCGAAGCGTGGCGTGAACAGAACACTGCGCACGCGGTTGATTTAGAACTTAAGACAGGCAAGCACACCGTTGTCGTTGAGTATTTTGAACACATGGGCAGCGCGTTGCTCGAATTCAACTGGGAGCTTCATCCCTGTCTGACCAACGTCGCCCCCGACCATTGGCGCGGCGAATTTTTTGAATCGAACGATCTCAGCGGAACCGCCGCTGTGATTCGTGATGAAGGCCAGAAGGATTTAGAACTCAGCTTCGCGCGCGGTTTCTCTGGACGCCCTAACACGATGTGCCTCACGCGCGAAGCCTTCACGGCGCGCTTTACGCGCAAGGTCACGTTCGGTTCCGGCATATACAAATTCACACTGGCGAGTCCGCAACGCGCGCGGCTGCTGCTCGACGGCGAAAAGCTGCTCGACCAGTGGACGCCTAAAGGCTCGCAGCCTGCGGTAATCGAAGCGACTATGACCGCCGGAAATCATCAGTTGGCAGTTGAGTACGGCAAAGATGCGGGTGAGGGGACGTTGCGCATGAGTTGGGAACCGGCAGTGAAAGCCCTGCCAGTCAAGCGCAAGTAACGTTTGATTTTTCAGGCATAAGCAAAATTTGACAACCCCATAAGCCAAATTTAGAGTGCGCCGGTTCTATCAAAACACCGATTTAGCTTTGCTTGGAGAAAACCATAATGCCCAAAAAAAGTGCCATTGCCCTCAATGGCAAAATGCAGCCCATTGATCGTTCGGGCATCACCGAACTGGTCGTAGAGCGCATTAAACACCTGCTCGAAGCGGGCGACCTCAAAGCCGGAAGCCGCTTGCCGCCTGAACGCGAACTCGCCGATATGTTAGACATCAGCCGTCCTAGTTTGCGCACGGCGCTCAAGGCACTCTCAGTGATGGGCATCATTCGCGCCAAGCCGGGCGCGGGCACTTACATCGCTGATTCCTTGCCCGAAGTATTCACCGAACCGATGCGTTTCATGACGCTCATCAACCACACGAGCGATGAAGAGCTTTTTGAAGCCCGACTGATTATCGAAGCCGGACTGGCTGAGTTGGCGGCGGTGCGGGCTACGACCGCTGATCTGAAAAACCTCGCGCACGAAATCACGGCGATGCGCTCGGCGGTGGGTGACGAAGAAAAATTCCTGCTGCACGACGTACGCTTTCACCGCGCCGTGGCGCACGCCGCCGGTAACAAGATCATGACGGGCGTGATGGACACGGTGGCGGAATTACTCTTTCACATGCGCCGCCAAACCATTGCGGGCGCGAAAGACTTTCAATCCACGCTTGATTGGCACCTGAAAGTTTATGCGGCGATCAAGGCACACGACGCGTCGCGCGCCAAAGCCGCCATCACCGGACACTTGCGCGACGCGCTGGCGGGTTGGAGGCGTGAACGCGGCGGGCAGGCGAATACGTCCAAGGGCGCAAGCGCCGCTAACGACAAGGCTCATACCAAGTAAATGGAATCGCCTTTCCCCAATACATTTTCAGACACTTCGCCAGAAGCCGAGCACATATTGATCGAAGGTTATCGCCGTATGTCACCTGCGCGGAAAGGGCGCTGCATTGCCGAAATGAATGAAGTCGCGCGCGCCATGCAAACCGCTGACATTAAAGCCAGGCATCCGCATGCGGATGCGCGCGAAATCAAAATGCGCCTCGCTTCACGCTGGATCGAACCGGAATTGATGCTGGCAGCTTTCGGCTGGGATGTGCAGAAAGAAGGTTATTGATGGCGGCGGAAGAATGGCTCGTAATCGGTAAAGTCGTGCAGGTTTTCGAATCGTTGGGCGTGCCTTATTACATCGGCGGCTCAGTCGCCAGCAGCAAGTTCGGCATTCCGCGCGCCACTCGTGACGTAGATTTTGTCGCGGCGCTTCAGCCTCATCAGGTAGAGGCTTTTGTCGGTGCGCTGACCGCAGAGTTTTACGTAGACGATCTGGCCGTGCGTCGTGCTATCTCAACGCAACGCAGCTTTAACCTCATTCATTTTGAAACGGTTTGGAAAGTGGACGTATTCATTTCGTCAGACGCCCAGTGGGCGGTCAGCAAAATGGCACGTCGCATGAGTCTTATGCTGGATGATTCTGCCGATACGCCGGTCGCGTTTTTATCTAGCCCCGAAGACCTCGTGTTGCAAAAGCTGCTTTGGTTTCAGAAAGGCAGCGGCCTCTCTGAGCAACAATGGCGTGACGTGCAAGGCGTGTTGCGAGTGCAGGCTCAAGCGTTGGATCAGGCTTATATGCAACATTGGGCGCGCGAACTCGGCTTGGTTGAATTGCTGACCCGCGCTCTGGTTGACGCCGGAATGAAAACTGACGAGTGACTGGTATACTTCGCGTTATGCAGGCAATGAGCTTTCCACAAGTGCTGGCGTCTCCGTTACTCGCTTACGAAGAAGGACTGAATTTCTTTGAGGGTAAAGGTATGCTGAACGAAACGCTGAAAAAACTCGTTGACGATTTAGAGGCGCACGAGATTGATTACGTCGTCATTGGTGCGATTGCGCTGAACCAACACGGCTATCAACGCTTCACGAGCGACATTGACTTGCTAATGACGGCGGAAGGGCTGGCGAAATTTCACGATGAACTGGTCGGGTTAGGTTACGTTGAGAAGTTTAGCGGTGCGAAAAAAACGTTTCGTGAAACCAAACGCAACGTGCCTATCGAAATCATCACCAGCGGTGAATACCCCGGCGACGGTAAGCCCAAGCCCATTAGTTTTCCCAACCCGGCTGAAAGTTTCATCGTCATTGACGGTGTCAAAACGCTCACACTCGAAATGCTCATCAATCTTAAACTGGCTTCGGGCATGACGAACGCGGGCAGGCTGAAAGATTTGGCCGATGTGCAGGAACTTATCAAGATTAAACAGCTTGATGGAGCGTTTGTCGCGCGCTTGCATCCATACGTGCGTGAGAAGTTCTTAGAGTTAGAATTAGGCGCAAGTCAGACAACGGAATTTGAATAACTAACGGCTTCATAAGAATCGGAGAAACCCATGCTTCACATACCTATCCTGCGCAAAGGCGCACCCTATAAAAGCGTAGACATCGTAAGCGTGCCGCATTACCAAACGCGCGAAACCTTTGTTGAGATGAGTCAGGCCAACGCCGGACTGATTCGCCGCGATTTGCTCGATCAAGAAACGATGCGCGCCAAGCTCGCGGCTTTCACGACCGATCAACTCGTGGCGATGTGCCAACAGGCGGCTGAGTTTTATATGAACGATACGCTGCCCGTCGGCGACGACGCGCAGACGCCCGATGATTACGTGCGGCAACTGTCAGCGACGACGGGCATGCCGCATGTGCTGGTGCGCAAAAACATGAGCAAAATTTACGGCGCGATGGCGAACGTTGGCAGCAGCATTGCCGGGCTTACGCGCGGCGTCTCGCACCAGATTCTCGACGACGGATTCGGCACGCACGAAGGCCACGCGGTGAGTTTCTTTCCGCGTACCAGCACACTCGGTGTGATTCTGCCGAGCAATTCGCCGGGCGTGCATTCGTTGTGGATTCCGGCGATTGCGCTCAAGACCGCGCTCATTCTCAAACCCGGCGGCAGCGAACCGTGGTCGCCCTATCGCGTCATTCAGGCAATGGTCAAAGCGGGTATTCCGCGCGAAGCGTTTGTGTATTACTCCGCCGATCACGGCGGTGCGGGCGCGATTTTGCAGAATTGCGGACGCGGCATGTTCTTTGGCGATTCTTCGACCGTGGGAAAATACGGCAAAGATTCGCGCATCGAATTGCATGGCACGGGCTGGAGCAAAGTCATTCTCGGCGAAGACGAAGTAGACAACTGGGAACAATATCTTGACGTGATGGTGGCTTCGATCAGCGAAAACGGCGGACGTTCCTGCATCAACGCTTCGGGCGTATGGCTGCCGCGCCGGGGCGACACCGGCAAGAAGATTGCCGCCGCGATTGCCGAACGCCTCGCGCAAATACAACCGCGCGCCGCTGAAGACCCTGACGCCAAGCTGTCACCTTTCGCCAACCCCGACATCGCGCGCCGCATTTCAGCCATGGTTGACGCTGGCTTGCGCGAACCGGGCGCTACGGATTTCACCGCCGCACATCGTAATTCGCGTGTGGCTGATTTTGATCGTGCGACTTATCTTTTGCCGACGGTCGTGCATTGCGAATCGCCCGAACATCCGCTGGCGAATCGTGAGTTTCTGTTCCCTTACGCCAGTGTCGTCGAAGTTGAAGCCGACCAGATGCCCGAAATTCTGGGGCCTTCGCTGGTCGTCACGGCGATTACGAAAGATCAAAACTTCATCAACAAACTGGTCGCCGCTCCCAACGTA
>JANNUY010000548.1:0-9309 GCA_031414155.1 Acidobacteriota bacterium | reverse complement strand
GGCGTGATCGTGTTCAGGCATTGCCGCTTTCTCGGTTGGCGGCTTGCCGGTTTTCGGTTTCGGCTCCTGCTTTGGCATCTGATGGCCTTCGTGTTGCGCTGAGACCGTCTGATTCAACGCAAGCCCTGCGCCCAACAGACTCGAAGCCTGCAAAAATTTTCTTCTCATCCAATTCATATTTTCCATTGCAATAACTCCTCAAATAATAACTTTATGCCTTAATTATTCGCGGTCATTTGCCTGCGCCGGATTGCCGCCTTCCATCGTCATTGCGCTCTGGCCGCCCGGCGCATCAAGCGCACCATTGAGCAGATAACCACGCAACAACACTGCGTTCTGCCAGGTATTGACCAGCGCGTTTACGTACTCGACCCGCACCTGAAAGAGCGTCCGCTGTGCGATCAACACCTGCGGATAAGCCGCCGCCATCGCGCGAAAGTTGTTGCGATACAGATCGTAAGCGCTCTGTGCCTGCGGGACGATTTGCTTTTCGTACTGCGTCGCCACGCGCATGGCATTCAGGTACGTCCGATAGGAGGAGGCAAAGCGCGCGCGCAACAGCAACTCGACGCGCCGCACTTCACGCTCGGCCATGTCCATCTCAGCATTGGCGGTAGCAATGCCGCCCTGATTGCGATTCCAGAACGGAAGACGCAGCCCAATCTCGACGGCGGCTTCCGGCCCAGTCCGACGATTCAGGGCAATCTCTCGCTCCAGCAGTTCGCGGTTGTATCCGAAAGCACCTCGCAAAAAGAGATCAGGTGCGGTTTCGGCTTTGGCACGAGTGAGGGAGGCTTTTGAGCGTTCGACCCCAATTCGTGCGCGTTTCAGTTCGGGACTGTTGGCGATTAGGTTCGTCAACAACTCTTCCTGATTGAGCGTCGGCAGCCCTTTGTCGAGTTCGCCCATCACCCGCGTAGGTTTGAGAAACGGATTGCCAATGACAGCAGATAATTCTTGCCAAACCTGATCGCGCTCGTTCTCGGCCATAATCAGATCGAGTTCCGCGCGTTCGGCTTCAATTCTGATTTGCGCTGCGTCAGGCCGGTCGGCTTGCCCTACGTTGAAAAGTTCGTTGGTAGTCTTGACCGCATCCCGCGCCAGTTTTGCCAATTGCGTGCGAACTTCGATCAACTCTTGCGCTCCCAGAGCTTGATAGAAAAGCATCCGCACGGCATTGAGAATCCGTTGCTTTTGGGCGACGGCATCCTGTTCAGCCTGGTTTTTCTCCTGCGCAAAAATCGCGCGACTCTTGCCGAGTTTGCCGCCCAGCGGAATCGTCTGTTCAATAAATCCCAGATGCTCGCTCTTATCGCCAAAGGCGCGAAAAGCGAACTCATTGCCCGCATAACCTACGACGGGATTAGGCATCAATCCGGCTTGCACGCGGCGGCCTTCAGCGGCGCGAATCGCGGCTTCAGCCTGACCCAGCGTTGGATTGCCCTCCAACGCCATGCGCTCAAGCTCAGCCAGCGTCATCATTGGCTGCGCCGTTGGTGGGTTGTTATTCGGTGAGATTGGCGCTGGCGTTTGCGCTTGAAATTGTCCAGTGAACACCATCAGCGATAGCGTTAGGAAAAGCACGCGGGATAACAAAGCGTATACACTTTGCCGCCGCACTGTGCCTGAAAAAAGACAATGCATTGTATTGAGTACTCCTTCTGATTTTGTTGAGTAATGAAACATGCCACAGCAAAAGCGCGAGCGGAGGCACACTGAATGCCTCTGCACAAATACGCTTGCTGCTGCGAGTGCAGGCTGAAAAAGAAGGACTAGATTCTTAGGATTGCGCGTTGCGGCAGGTGCGGCGGGGCTTTGAGCGAATCCCGCCATCCTCTATGCAGGGCTTGTGTCTGACCTGTTAGCAATGCGTTAAACACTGCGGGCAGGTAAGGCTGAACTAACACAATGCCACTCAGAGCAGAAAAAGCGTTGTTGACGGTAAAAAGCAAAGCAGCCTGATGATCGGTGCAATGATGCGAATGATGCTCTGGTTGCGGAGTGGTCTGATTGGCAGGTGGCGCAGGCGACTGATGGCAATGGTGTGATTGACTGGCTGGCTCAACCGTTTCAGTCGTTAAGAAAGCTAAAAAGCTGGCGTCGGCACAAGCGATACTGCATAACGGAGCCGCGAGCAATGCAATGCTCACGATCACCGCTGCCGCCGTCCCTGCTTGTCTCCGCCGATTTTGCATATTTCGTTCGTTTTTTAAGCCTTATCAAAAGTACTCGATAATAAACTCTTTGTTAAGAGCAATACGCAAGCGACTCCTAAACGGCCTGACTATCAGCGACAAGCACTTACGGTTTCAACCCGATGAGTCATTTCGATGTTTAGCGAACATCGGCATCACCTAATTCGGCAATCCAACGTAATTTTCTGCCAGCGAGGCAGCGGCGGCGCGCGAACTTGCGATGTATTCGAGTTCCGAAAGTTGCAGGTGTTGTTGAAAGGCTCCCTGGTCAGGGAAGCGATGCAGCAGGGAGGTCATCCACCACGAGAAATGCTGCACGCGCCAAACGCGCCGCAAACACGTAGCCGAATAGGCCTTGAGAAATTCATCATTGCCGGTTTGATAGTAAGCCGCGAGCGCGCGTGACAAAACACGAACGTCGGCGATGGCGAGATTCATTCCTTTGGCGCCCGTCGGCGGAACGATATGCGCCGCGTCGCCCGCCAAAAACAACCTGCCAAAGTGCATTGGCTCGACTACGAAGCTGCGCATTGGCGTGATGCTCTTTTGCAAAATCGTTCCTTCATCCAGCTGCAGGTTTTCGTCCGTGCCCAGCCGCAATTCCAACTCTTCCCAAATGCGGGCGTCGGGCCAGTGGGCGAGGTTTTCGTCGAGTGCGCATTGCAGATAAAGCCGCGTGATGTCGGGCGTACGCATGCTAAAAAGCGCAAAACCGCGCGTATGATGACAATAGATCAATTCTTCAGACGGGGGCTTAGATTGCGCCAGAATGCCCAACCATCCGAATGGGTAGACGCGCTCAAAAACATTCAAGACACCAGACGGAATAGCAGGCCGAGCGATGCCGTGAAAGCCATCGCATCCGGCAAGGTAATCGCAAGCAATCTCATGCTCCAGGCCATCTTTGCGAAAGCGAATCTTTGGTGCCTCGCTGTCGAGTTCATGCAAGCTGGTGTCTTCAACTTCAAAATGCAGCGGCAGCCCGGCAGCCAGTCGGGCCTCAATCAAATCCTTCACCACTTCCTGTTGCCCATAAACCGTGATCGCGCGTCCACCGGTTAGTTCGCTTAAGTCAATGCGATGACGCGCACCGTTGAAACTCAATTCGAGGCCGTGATGAATCAACCCTTGCCGTTGCATTCGTTCACCCACGCCGGCCTCATTGAGAGCGTTCACAGTTCCCTGCTCCAGCACGCCCGCGCGCAGGCGGCTTTCAAGGTAAGCGCGACTGCGATTTTCTACGACGATAGCTTCAATGCCTTGCTGATGCAGCAAGTGAGCGAGCAATAGCCCCGCAGGGCCAGCGCCGACAATACCGACTTGAGTTCGCATAGGTTTCCTTACGTTCCGTTGTATAAAAGCTGATTAAAGAGAGTTGTATTTTTACCGTAAGGCTGGGTTAGAGGCCAGTTGTAAAATGCGCTCGGCAACTTCTGTGGCTTCGCCGCGTTTGACGCGCCAGGCAACCGCGCCTGTGACCGCCTTGCTTAACGTAGGAAGTACGATGGCAGGCTTGCGCCGCGCGGGCACTGTATGTTCGAGCAAAGCAAGAATGGTTTGTCCGGCTGATAGTGCTTGCGGACGCCAACGTGCGCCCGCTTGAAATTGACTTATGAAAATCGCGCCCACGGCCAGTGGCTTGGTTCCCACGACGCCACCGAGGTCGCTGACGGGCGTGTTGTATTGTCGTGCAGAACCGTCCGGCTTACGCATCGCCAGCGGTTGCGGATAAGCATTCACGCGGCCCCGTTCATCAAGCACGGCATATTCATCTGAATAATAAGTCGCGCCTGCTTTCACCAGGGCGGCCACAAGACTGGTCTTGCCTGCAAAACTGCTGCCAGGCAACAGAATCGCGCGACCTTGCCAACCGACAACGCCCGCATGAACAAACACACGACGCGGAGCCATCTCTGCCACGTATATCTTCATGCGCCGTTCCAGGTCTTCCAACACAGCACGACGGCTGCGCGAAGTGATTGCGGTTTCAGTGTCTTCAAACAAACTAAATTTCGAAGTGGTGATGCGCAACGTGTAAAGGCGATCCAGTTTCGCGGTCGTGTCAATAGGCTGCCACGTGGGCGGATAAGAAACCGCTGCCACACGTGGCAACCAGGCAGGATCGTTAGTACGCAGGCCGAGACGCACGCCATACGCACGCAAGGCGAACCTCGTCGTGCAATCAGCCGTTTCGCCCTGCCATCTGATGTCATCTCGTTTCGCCATCCTAAGCGCCTTTCGCTAAGGGTAATTCGACTTTGCGAATGCCCAGCAACGCGAGCAGGTTGCGTTCGCCAACCGCCAGACTTGAGGCGATGCGACCATCAGCATCGAGCAACAAACCGGCAGGCGTGCCGTCAGCGCCGAACAGCGGCGCGATGTCATTGTCGGCGTCACGCAAGAACGTGGCGCGGAAACCTTCGCTGCCTGCTTTAATTTCGTCGTGTTCGCCGGTTGAAATGAATAACAGTTGCGTGTCGGGCGACAAAGCCTCTGGCAATTTGGGTTTGGCTTCCCAATGTTTGAGTTCACCAACCATTCGTTGACAAAAACCGCAGCCCGGATTCCAGAACAACAAAAGCGTTTGGCTTTTCAGCACAGAATGCAGTTCAAGCTCCTCGCCTTGCAGGTTCGGCAGGCTAAAGCGTGGAGCCGTTTCGCCTATATTAAAGAGCGAACCACCGAGTTTGATCGGCACGGGGGATGTGCTAGTCGCCACGGCGTAATTCACCAGCGCGCGAATCGCCGCGTCACCCGTGGCTACGGCATGGGCGATGCGGCCTTGCGTGTTGATGAGTACCGCAGTAGGCGTCCACGGAGCCAGGTAATCGTCGTTAGTCGTGGCGTCGCCTTGCAGCATTACGTGGTTGATTTCGTATTTCCCCAGCTTGCCTTTTACTTCATCTAACGTACCGCGACTGATGACGGTAATCGTCAATTGATCGGCGTAATCACGTTGCCACATGCGCACCAAGGGCAACAACACCTTGCACGGCCCGCAGTTCGGGCTAACGAATAACAACAAGACCGCTTTGCCATAAGCGAGCACATCTTCCAGCGATTGCTGGCTGCCGGTTAACGTCGCCAACGCGAACCCAGGCGCAGGCGCTCCTACTGGCAAGCCCGCAGCAGGCGGCGCAGCCTCTTCGCGTTCAACGGTTTCAGGTGCGTTGTAATCTTCCTCAATCAACTTTTTCATTCCTGTCACTTCTTCAGACAAATGCCGCACCGCATTCAATGTAGCTAAAACTATTGCAGTGGTTATCAGACTCACGGTTAGCAAGATCGCTTCGACCGGACGAAGGTCGCCAAGCCAACTAAAAGCACTCGCACCTACGCCTTTTGTGACGATCAATGCGGCGACAGCCGCGAGTGCGAGATTGCGCACAAAAACTTTCCAACTCACAGGTTCGGAATGCAGTTGGCCGAAGCAATGGCAATCGGGCGCATTGCCTTTTGCCAGATTGACGGCGATGCCAACTGAGAAAGCCAACAATAACGTCAGCGCAGCCCAGCCACCGAACCATGCCGTAGCGAGCGGCAACAGCGCCAATGCTGTAAGCAATTCAACCCACGGCAAAAAGCCAGCGAACGGGGCGACCAACGCATCCGGTACGCCAAAGCTTTTCATCACCTTGCGCGAACCTTCTTCGTCAGCGAGTTTACCGAAACCTGCAAGGGCAAACACCGCCGCGAGCAATAAGCGAGCAATTAATAAAATCGTTTCCATAAATCGAGTTAAGGCCACAATGCATCGTTGCGTGCATCACGAGGAAATTCTTGTTACAGGCATTTCCTTTAGGCCGCATTGAATATCTTTGAATGTCTTTGAATAGCTTTGAATATCATAGATTTCTAAATAGAGAAATACAGCATTTCAGCATGCCAGCCAATCGTTCGGTGCAGAAGGAAGAATCGGAAGCAAGTTGCGCGACAGCTAGGCAAGCTGTCGCGCAACGTAGGGGCAGAAGTTTGGTCACCAAAGTTAAGTTAGCAATTGAGGCCACCAGGTGCCTTCCAGCTTATGGTGGCCCCTGAGGGAAAAGCACCAAAACAAGCGGCGCAGCTTACACAACCCATCGCCGTAATTTCATTTCCATTCCCGCAACCGGAATTGTCATAACAAGTGCCTAACACAGCACCACTACAATCACCCGGACAAAAGCCGTCTGATTTTTTGCGGCAGGACTGACAAATAATAGGTGGCGTGGTAGTAGCCGCCATCGCGGCGGTTGGCGCAAGCACAGTGGTGACAAGCGGCAACGCGATTGCCGCCGCCAAACCTAATTTGCGCAGAGCCGCGCGCCGCGTAACTCCGGTAGGAATGGCAACCGGCTGTTGTAAGAGGTTGGCTTGATTCAGTTGTTTCAGCGCAACCCAAACGGCCTCTTCGCCGATGGGCTTACGCCAGTTATTTTCCATCAAGGCCGCAATTTCACGGGCTGGGGTTGCGCCGTCGCAATGGTTCCAGACAAAGGCGGCTGTCTGATTGAGGCAGTGAGCCTGTTGCGATTTGAGGTCATATACCAGGATTTCATCGGGCAGCTCCTGAACGACCAGGTCTTCGCGGCGTGCATGTGCAAGATTAGGGATGCTTGACATTAGGCGATTCCTTTCAAAAAAAGAGGTGGCAGATAAACAAGCCCGTTTATTCGGATGTCTAATACAGGGCTTGCGCGGAATTGTGGCGAAAAACCGTAAGCAACGCGAGGCGGCGACACTACGATCTCGCTTTCGGTGGTCAGCAAAAACGGGGTCTGATGAAGAGAAAGGCTGCGAATACGGGGTTACGCGCTCTTGGGTAACTAAATGCGGCAAAACTGAAGGTATTACTTGCTTCGATCTCACCTAACCAGCCATCTAGGTATTCTAATCTAACGAAGCGAGGATATAATACGCGAAGGTTTGGATTTTCGCTATAGGCATACAGTATGAATCAAGTATTTTTTACACGGGGCTGAGACGCAATGGCACAAGAGGGCTTCTTGTATTTACCAATCAAAGTTGCTTATTTCATGATAACTGGTTCGTTGTGCCAAAGTCTGGGCACTTGCCGCGCAAACCCCAACACCCGCTGCCCGCATTCACGCAACTGAAACGGCAGGCGCGGGAAGTTATTGAATGGAGCATTGACGCGGTATGAGGCTTCGATCTTATTCGGCCAACGCTCTTTGAGTGCAGCCCAAAAAGCGCGCGGGTTACGCAGTTGCGAGGCAATCGGCGCACGGCGTCCGTGTGTGACTTTGCCGGTTCCCCATTCGCGCAAGACTTCAGGAACCAACCAGCGTGGCAGATTTTTCGCGCGGGCTTCGATGGGCAAGCCTGTCACGTCAGCGCCGAGCAGTTCATGCGCCAAGCCCAACGCGCAAACAGCCCAATCGCTGCGCCGTGAATCGCCGCTCAAAAAATAATCCCAATCGAAATCAGTCGGCAGCGCGTGCAGCGCAATCGCCAGATCGAAAAGCCACAGCGGACGCAGCACGCCTTCGCGCAGCATGTGCAAACACAGCAAACGCAGATGATCTTCGGATGAGAATACGCGGACGTTTACCCCCTGACACATTATGAGTTGCGAATGCGCATGCATCGCCTCGTAATCGCGGTCAGGCATTTCAGGTACGGCGTAGTGCAGGTCGGTATTCCAAGCCTGCGAAGCGAGCGCGGCTTGCAATGCCTCGTATTCCGACGGCCTCGCATAAAGATCGAAATCTCCGTAAGGTCGCAAACCCGCTTCAGGATAATGCCGAGCAATCGCCCAGCCTTTGCCGAGCAACGGCGCGAAATGGTTTTGATGTAAAAAAGAAAATAACTGGCTGAGTTCACGTTCGTGAACGGCGGCTTGCAGCGTGTGAAGGCGGTAAGCCTGATGAAGTTCATAGGCAATGGGCGTATCACCCAGTGCCGTATTAGCGATTGCTTGCCATCCTAAAGCTCCGGCTCCGCTGTCGAGCAGATAAGGTGCCAATGCGGTCAATTCGTTTTCGGTGAGAGAAAAACCAGCGCCCGGCGTAAGGTTGTGGATCAAAAACTCTGGCAATGACATTTTTGGTGGCACAAGCTGCCGAGCTTGTGCTGCTTGCTCATTTAGCCCTTTGCTCCGATGGCTTTGCTCTGCCAATGGTGACAGCCCCAGCTTTCGCTCATCCAACATTTCACGCTTCACCATCCAGCACAAGCTCGGCAGCTTGTGTCACCTCTGCCACTTCTCTTTTATAAGTCCATTTCCAATCTTGCCAGTGTTCTACTAATCCGGCTTTGACGGGATTATTGACGACGTAATTGATCACCCGCGCCCATTCGACCGGTGAGCGCACGATGTGGTCATAACTTTCGTGCTGCCATAATTGGCCCTGGCGCTGGAGTACTTTGTTGCATTCGCGCGCCGTCCAGCCTTTGAGCGAACCCATGATCGAAGCCAACGTAAATTCGCAGGTCTCTTCATCTGCATCCGCAGGCAAACGGTCACGTTTGCGCTGAATGGTTTCATCCGCCATCTCACGCGCCTTTGCTTCGGACAGGAAAGGCGCAAAGACGGCGTGTACGTGATTGGGCATGACGCAAAACGCATCCAGCCGATAAACTAAATTGTCACGATTATGCAGCGCTTCAGCGACGATGCCGGCAATGGGTTCCTCTTTCAGCCAGAGTGGTCCCGTCGTAGCGCCATCCAACGCATCTTCAAATTTCTTGAACCAGCGGCGATGGAATTTCAGCTTTTCTGCTGCTACGGCTGCGGGGTCAGGCTTGGTGCCGGGCGGAGACAGGGCCGCCCATTTCAAGAGGGTCATTTCCAACTGTTTTTTCTCTACGCGCCAATGTTCCAGCACTGGTTTGGGCAAAGAGCCATCTAACCGGAACGTCACAAACAACGTAGCTTCGGGCGGCTGAATATGCGGCAGAAAACGCCGATAAGTTTCTTTGTAACTGTAATTATTCATTTTACAGCTGGCACAAGCTGCCGAGCTTGTGCGGCTTTGCTTTCATACTATTTCAGGACAACAAAAGAACTGCTCACTGGTGGCACAAGCTGCCGAGCTTGTGCGTAGTGGGGAAGCATGAATTGGGTTTACGCAAAAGCTGCGGCTGCCATCTTTAGCAAAGCAAGGCATTGGAG
>JANNUY010000547.1:0-2690 GCA_031414155.1 Acidobacteriota bacterium | reverse complement strand
GCATTACGCCCAGCGGCGAAGCGAAGGTGTTCTTTGAGCCGAAGACGAAATACATCTGGTCGCTGGCCTTCGACGCGCAGGGGCGCTTGCTCGTAGGCACGGGCGACAAGGGCGTGATTTTCCGGGTGAATCCCGACGGCGCAGGGGCCGCGTGGGTGAACACTACGCAAACCAATATCACGGCGCTGCGCGTTGACGCGGCGGGCAATGTGATCGCGGGAACCGACCCGGGCGGAATGGTTTTGCGCATTGGAGCGGATGGCAAGGCGTTCACGTTGTTTGACGCGGGGCAGCGCGAGATTCGTGATTTGGCGTTGGGCAGCAAGGGCGAAATTTATGCGCTGGCTTTGTCAGAAGCGGCGGCGAGCGGCGGCGGGAATGCAGCATCTGCGCCTGTGGCTTCGAGCGCGCCGCAAGTCATTGATAGCGACGGCGGCGTGACGATTACGATCAGCGATGTGCAGGTGATTGACGCTACGCCAGCGGTAAGTGCGAGCAGTTCAAGCGGTTCATCCGGCGGCGGCAGTGCGGCGAAAGCTGCGTTGTATCGGCTTGATGGGCAGGGCGGCAGCGATGTGTTGTGGGAATCGAAAGACGTAGCCGCGTTCGCCGTTGCGTTAAGAGATGATGGACAAGTGTTGGTGGGTACGGGACAGAAGGGGCGGATTTACGGCATTGCCAATAATCAAAAGCCTGCGTTGCTGGCGCAATCCACCGAAGCGCAGACGGCGCGCTTTGTGAAGGCGGGCAATGTGCTTTACGCGGCTTCTACGAATTTGGGCAAGCTGTTCAAGTTGGGCAGCGAGACCGAAGCGAGCGGGACTTATACGTCATCGGTGCGCGAAGCGGCGACGGGCGCGGCGTGGGGAAGGCTTTCGTGGTTAGGCGAAGGCGAGATCGAATTGCAAACGCGCAGCGGCAACACGGCTACGCCAGACGGGACGTGGGGCGACTGGTCGGCGGCGTTGACCGATGCCGAAGGCGGCGCGATCACGAGCGCGGCTGCAAGGTATTTGCAATGGCGGGCTACGTTGAAGAAAGCGGCGAACAAGCCTGCGCCGCGCTTGCGCGAAGTCCTAGTTTCTTATCTGCCGCGCAACGTCGCACCGAAATTGAATTCGATCACGGTGCTGCCGAGCGGTACGGCGTTGGCTGCGTTGCCGCAACCGATGGGCGATATGGGAATGGATTTCACGGGCGGCGAACCGGGCGCGGGGCCTGCGCCGATGCAATTGCCGCCGCGTCGGGTGTTTCAACGCGGCGCGCTGTCGTTGCAATGGCAGGCGGAAGATCGCAACGGCGATACGTTGGAATATGCGATCTTTTATCGCAGCGCGTTGGGCACGGAGTTTTACCCGCTCAAGGCGAGCTTCCGCGATAGCTATTACACGGTGGATGCGAATGCGTTGCCGGATGGACGCTATGTTTTTAAGGTGATGGTGAATGACGGGCTGACGAATCCGGGAACGCTCGCGTTGCGCGATGAGTTGGAAAGCGAACCGGTCGAGATTGACAATACGTCGCCTGCGGTGACAAACGATGCGCCGAAGGTTGCGAATGGGCAGGCGGAGTTGGTGTTTCGCGCGACGGATTCGACTTCGATCTTGCGGCGCGCGGAATATCAGTTGGATGGCGGCGGCTGGAAAGCCCTCTTTCCTGTTGACGGTATCGCCGACGGCAAGCGTGAAGAGTTTGCGGTCAAAGTTACATTGCCTGATGCACGAGCGCACGTCGTCGCGTTGCGGGTTTATGACGCGAGTGGGAATGTGGGCAGTGCGCAGGTTAATCTCAAATAAAACGTTTTATGCGTTTATATTTTCACAGTTTGGCGTATTTTCTGCTTGTAGTCGGGTTGCTTGGGTTAGGAATTAAGGCGCTTGAGATGGCTTATGAAACACAACGCCCCGAACTGCAACTGATGCTCAGTGGGGTGCGCGTGACAGGCAAGGTAACAGGTACGTTTACTGAAGAAGGCGGGGAGGATGATCGCGGTAAACCAGTAATGGTGAAGGCGTGCGAATACGAATTCAAAGTTAGAGGGGAAGTTTACGAAGGAGTAGGAGGCTGTCCTGATAGTTTTGAGAAAGGTAAGGACGTGCCGGGGCTTATTACCTATGCCGCTATCAATCCAGATAACAATAGGTTTACCGACTCGGTTGAAAACAATTTTTGGCGTTGGTTGTTGAAGACTCTAATACTAAACCCATTTGCGTGGGTGGGTTACGCGGCTCTTTATGGCGTATGGAAATACTGGAAGCGGGGTTTGCTAATTTTCAAAGAGGCGCGGGCAACAACGATGTTTTAACGGTTAGGTAGTGAGGACATGAAATTAGGAATGGAGGCAGTTTTCTTCAAACTCGTCTCCTCCTTTGAACTGATTTGGAGGATTTTCAATGAAAAGTAGATTTTTAGTTATGGTAATTATGTTAGCGTTGACTTTAACGGCGTCGGCGCAGTTGATTGCGAACCGCAAGCTGTCGCCTTCTGACTTGGGCGCGGCGCAATCCGAGATGAAATCGGCAGGCGGCAAAGAGGCGCAATTGGTTTATGCGACGCGGTTGGATGCGGTGACCAAAGGCACGTTCGACTCGCTCGTCATCATCTATTCCAAAGGCAGCGACCATTACGCGATGGTCGTGCGCGAAGGGAAGCGGATGATGCTCGAAACGGCCAAAGGCACGACGGCAATC
>JANNUY010000546.1:0-2138 GCA_031414155.1 Acidobacteriota bacterium | reverse complement strand
TCTGACGCGCCTGATTCAATCGTCCCGCGGGGACGCGCGATTTCGGCTTCGCCTTGCTTGCAGGCCGTAAACGACCTGCCTAAATTCAACCGTCCCGCTGGGACGAAGAGTGAATGCCAAGAAACTTTATTTCTCGTGTAGAAAGCAATTTTATGAACCAAAGAACGCTCAAACTTACGCTGACTGTCATCCTGCTTATAGTCATATCGCAACGACATCTGATCGAAGAAACCTATGCGCAACGCGCTAACAACGCGAGCTTTCTTTATGGCGGAGGCGCAAGCCAGCAACGTTATTCGCCACTCAAACAAATCAATCGCGCGAACGTGAATCAACTCGCGGTGGCGTGGGAATACAACCCGAACGACGGCCCGGGCGACGTACAAAACCAACCCGTCGTCAGCGACGGCGTGTTGTATGGCGTGACCCACAAGCACAAGGCTTTCGCACTTGATGCCGCAACGGGCAAAGAGCTTTGGCGCTTCGATTCAGGTCTGGCAGGGCGCGGCCCCAATCGCGGCGTGATTGTGTGGGTGCAAGGCAAAGAAAAACGCATTCTGTTCGCTGCGCAAAGTTTTCTTTACGCACTCAATCCCGCTGATGGAAAACCTATCACCAACTTCGGGCAAACCGGACGCATTGATTTGCGCGACGGCTTGGGGCGCGAGGCCGAAAAGGTTTCGATTGCAATGACAACGCCAGGCGTGATTTACCGCGACCTCGTGATCGTCGGCGGACGCATGCCCGAATCATTGCCTGCCGCGCCCGGTGACATACGCGCCTTCGACATTCGCACCGGCAAGTTGCGCTGGACGTTTCACACCGTGCCGCGTCCTAGCGAATTCGGTTATGAGACATGGCCGAAGGATGCGTGGCAATACACCGGCGGGGCGAACAACTGGGCGGGTATGGCGCTGGATGAAAAGCGCGGTATCGTGTTTGTGCCTACGGGTTCGGCAGCGACTGATTTTTATGGCGCAGATCGTAAAGGCGACAATTTGTTTTCAGTGACGCTGCTCGCGTTGAACGCGGCGACCGGCAAGCGGTTGTGGCACTTTCAAACGGTAAAGCACGACTTATGGGATCGTGACTTCCCTTCGCCGCCTACGTTGGTGACGGTCAAACACAACGGCAAGCTGGTTGACGCCGTCGCCCAAACCACCAAGTCAGGCCACGTTTATGTATTCGACCGCGTGACGGGCAAGTCGCTCTTTCCGATTGAATATCAAAAATATCCGGCCAGTGATGTGTCCGACGAAGTTGCAGCAGAGACGCAACCGTTGCCGTTAAAGCCTTCGCCATTTTCACGGCAAGCACTGACTGAAGACCTGCTCACGCAACGCACCGAGGCGGCACACGATTGGGCGGTGGCTGAGTTGCGCAAAATGAACAGCAACGGACAGTTCGTTCCCATAGCGGTGGGCAAAGAGACGATCATCTTTCCCGGCTTTGACGGCGGTGCGGAATGGGGCGGTTCGGCGTTCGATCCTGAAACCGGATTGCTTTATGTGAACGCCAACGAAATGGCATGGCGTATGAGCTTGGCAGAAAATCTAACCAGCAATTCGGGACGGCAGATTTATTTGCGCAATTGCGCGACGTGCCACGGCGATGACTTGAGCGGCTCGCCGCCGCAGATGCCTGCGCTGGTGAACATAAGCGCGAAGTTCAAAGCGGATGCGCTCACGACGATCATCAAACAAGGCGCAGGCCGTATGCCCGCGTTTCCCAACTTGCCGCAAACTGAACTCACCTCGCTCATACAATTTTTGTTGAGCGGAGAAAGCAAAGAACTCGCCGCGAAAGCTGAAACGAACTTACTCAAATATCGCTTCACCGGTTATAAAAAATTCTTAGACCCTGACGGTTATCCCGCGATTGCGCCGCCGTGGGGAACGTTGAACGCCATCAATCTCAACACGGGCGAATATGCATGGAAGATTCCGTTCGGCGAATATCCTGAGTTGGCTGAGAAAGGCGTGAAAGACACTGGCTCAGAAAATTATGGCGGGCCGGTTGTGACGGCGGGCGGATTGGTCTTCATTGCCGCGACCAATTTCGACCGCAAGTTTCGCGCGTTCGATAAAGCGACCGGCAAGTTGCTGTGGGAAACGACTTTGCCTTTCGCAGGGAACGCT
>JANNUY010000545.1:0-9235 GCA_031414155.1 Acidobacteriota bacterium | reverse complement strand
AAAGCGTTTGCTTCCATCACCACACAAGATATTTTAGGCTGGTTTATTCATTGTGGTTACCCAGCCGCATTCAACTGAAAACCGCTATAGCGACACACAACAACACGATGGTGACGGGCTTGTCGTTAGACGTGACCCTACGGTTTCAGAGCCGATTTTTTACCTGCGTTCCACCGTTTTGGGCGGTGAAGTGATGGCAGAAATTAATGGTATGGGGACAAATGTAATCTGGGGAATCCCGCGCGGCGGCAAGATTCGCACGCATCTCTACAACGGTGCGAATCGAGTTGCCACCCAAACCGTCGCCGCTTATTACTCACCCGCCGTGCCCAATCTTACGTGGCGCTTTATTGAACCGATCACAGGAACAGAAGCGAACTGGGGTACCAGTGACGGCACTTTTGTTGCGCCCCGTGAACCCGACCCACATGGCGTTCACGTAATGACCTTCGACTCGATTTATTTGCCGCCTCTGTCGCCTGACCCGGAACAAGCCAGCTACACCAGCGGCGCTAGTTGGAATCCTAACCGACCGACTTATACGCTGGATGGTATCACGATCAGCGAATCTTTCGCCCTGGAAGTGATGGCAGGCAATTCGGCTGTCGTAGCCCCTGCCGATGAGTACGTCACCATTGTGCGGAATGGGACGCGGCAGTTAGCGCGCTTCCAAGCCTATGCTGATGGTTATCAAGGCTACGTGCCGGTGGGAGCCAGTTATCTGGGGAATGGTGTCATCGGAGGTAGCTCACGTAGCGGTGGTTTTGGTGCGCGCAGTTATCGGTCAGATACAAATTTGGCTAGGCTCAATGGCGCAACTGGTGAAGCTAGTTTGGGACGGGCTTCGCAGGTAATCCCTAAAATTGATCACCTTCCTACTTCCGGCGGGTTATTCACGAAGAGCGCTTATGAGACAGAATTTTACCCGATTATTTATGACTTTCTAAATAATCCTGATTGCGTATCAGCGTTTAGCGCAGTCGGAGTAGATTTAGTAAAACTATTAACCGGAAAAGGAATCCGCCTTGGGCCTCGTAATACAATGAAAGGAGATAGCTGAGAAGAAATTAAAAAGAGGTTGGGGCTGACTCAAGTAGGGTTTGACAATTTTCAAGAAGCTCATAAGACCTCATTTAATGAAGTTACTTTTTCGCGATCTGAATATTTGGTGGAGGGATCGCTACCCACAATACTGCTTGGTTATCCCGCAGTAAGCAATAGTGTTCGACACCTTGCGCAAACCCTTGCGCATGGACTTGTTCATGCTGGCGGGATTCACGCGCGCGGTGGCGTCGCTGGGTGGAAAGCGAGTCTCTTTTCTGGACCTGCATCTAAGCCTCACGATTTAGATCATATTTCGGGGTTTGATGATTTAATTAACACTTGTACTGGAAAGTATTAACTAATGAAGTGCCTAAAGTTCAATCTATTGCAGGGGGAAAGAATAGCAACGATAATCGCTATTACAGTCGCTATTCTTTCTCTCTATAAAGACTATGTAACGTTTACTCAAGCTGCTTCCGTTGAAGGAGTCGATGCGTACACGCCAAACTCTTTCAAAGCCTTTATTGCTTTATTAGGTTTTATTGGGGTGTTTCTTAGCACGTTTTTGAAACATTCTTTTGGATTTTTGATTTCTCTTTGTAGCATCGCCTGCCCGATTTACATATTCACCGAGTGGTATGTTGATTCTTTTCGTATCCTTAGGAATGAAAACTATGGGTGGGAAGCCAAAGTGAATAAGATGGGGCTAGCTGGCGCAGAGTGGGAACACGTTATATTGCTGTGTATAACGTTATTCTTATTTACGGGGCTGATTGTCAAAGTGATAAATCGACTCTACGGTACTGACAACTCATAGTAGACAGGTTGCGCTCTTCAGAGTGGCTTTATGTGGCTTTATTTTTAGCATTCTGCCCTCTTTTGCCTGAAATGGGTAGCAAACGCGCTGAAGCATTGCCAAATTACCGTATAGATACTTGCCACGTTTGGCGTAAAGTAAGCTCGCTGACAGTAGACCAGCACCGGTTAGCGCAACACACTCTCAAGCGCGCCCAGCAATTGTTCGACGGAGTAAGGCTTGGCGAGAAAGACGCCGAAGCCGAGTTTGTTGGCTTCGGCGGGTTGGCCTGAAAGTTTGACACCCGTCGTGACAATGATTTGTACGTTGGGGTTACTGAGCATCTCAAGCACTACGCGCGCGCCGGAAGAATGAGTAGGTGCGACGTAGCGCCCAGCGTGCGCGTTCAATGCGTCAAGCGCAGTCGAAGCACAAAGAAAGCTGCGCGCATTGCGCGAGGGAAAGGGATTACGGTATGGTTGCTTTGAGGAGTCAAAACCATGTCAGCACTGCCCAAAATTCAATATTCCCTGGAAGATTACTTTGCTTTGGAGCGTAACTCAGCCGAGCGTTACGAGTGGTGGGAAGGCGAGGTCTGGGCGATGAGTGGCGTGAGTCGGCAACACGCGCTGATTGAAACGAACCTCACGTTGGAATTAGGCGCGCGATTGCGGCAAAGCGGTTGCCAGCTTTTCCCAGCCAATATGCGCCTTAAAGTGCCGAGCATGCCGCCTTATCGTTACAGCGATTTATCAGCCTTATGCGGCGAACCTGTCTTTGAACAAATCGGCGGCGTAGATGTCTTGACCAACCCCAGCTTGATCGTCGAAGTGCTTTCGCCTTCGACTGAGTCTTATGATCGCGGCGACAAGTTCACCCAATATAAATCCATCCCTGCTTTGCGGGAATATCTGTTAGTCGCCCAGCATCGTGCGCACGTTACGCATTTCATCAAGCAGGCCGATAACGAATGGCTGCAACGCGAATATAACAGCCTGACTGACAGCGTATCGTTGGTGACGCTCAACGCGGCCTTCACGTTGGCTGAAGTTTACCAATTCATCACCTTTGAGTTGCCGAGCCTCTCACTGAAGTTAGTCGAGCCGAATCAGTCGGCGTAATCCCTCTCGACCTCTATATCGCCAGATTGCCATCCGCGCGTTCTGTTGTGTTAGACTGCGCCCCGCTTGCGATAACTGCGAGTCTTTCCATCGGTTAGCGAGCTTGCGTGACTCACGCGGCTATCACACAACGACTCATGTTTTGTACCAACTGTGGCAATCCGATCAGTGCGGGTCTAGCGCAATGTCCGGCTTGCAAGACGAATTTGAATGCGCCGACTGCGATAGCGGCGAAAGCCCCGCTAGGTCAATTAGTCGGGCGCACGCTCGGCGGACGCTATCAGTTGCACAGCCTGATTGGCAGTGGCGGCATGGGCGAAATCTATCGCGCCCAGCGCACCCACATTGGCGACACGGTCGCGGTCAAAGTCTTGCGTTCTGATGTCGTGAGCAACGACACATCCCGTCAGCGTTTCTTTCGCGAAGCTCGCGCCGCCGCTTTGTTGCACCATCCCAACGCGGTCGTAATTCATGATTTTGGCGAAGAAGAAGGCGGCATCGCATACATCGTGATGGAGCTTTTAGTCGGACGCAGCTTGCGCGAAGTCTTGCAAGCTGAGAAACGACTGTCGCCGTTGCGTTCTTACGGCATTTTGCGCCAAGCCGCCGCCGCGCTCGAAGCGGGCCATCGCGCGGGCATCGTCCATCGTGACATCAAACCTGAAAACATTATCCTGCTTGATTCCTCAGATGACAGTGATCACATCAAGATTCTCGATTTCGGCATTGCTAAATTGCGTGAACCGGTGCTGGACGGTGGCAGCACGCCTACGCCCGCGCAGGCAAGTGATCAAAACAATTTGACGAACGCGGGCATGGTCATTGGTACGCCGAACTATATGTCGCCCGAACAATGTCAGGGCGAAGAGGCTGATGCGCGCTCTGACATATACAGTTTGGGTGTGGTGATGTATGAAGCGCTGACCGGCGTGATGCCTTTCACCGGCAAGACTGCTACCAGCGTTGCCATTAAACACGTCACCGAAGCGCCGCGTACGTTGCGCGCTGTGCAACCTGACATCTACGTCGAAATCGAAGTTGTCGTATTGCGTTCGCTCGCCAAAATGCCTGCGAGCCGATATGACAACATGATTGAATTCGCCCGCGCCTTTGCCCAGGGCTTGCAAGCCAGCGGCGTGTCGCAACCGCTCGCGCAACCCACGTTGACCGGATTGTCGGCACATCCGCGCGCCAGCGAAACCAATCAGATCACGCCGTCTGATCGTCCGACGGCGATTCTTAATACGCCTGCGACAGAATCGTCGGCGCTTCCCGCTAATCTGGAAGACAACTACCGTACTTCGATTAGCGATACGCCGGTCAGCGGTTCGATGCCTGCGGTGGTCGCGCCTGCTGCGCCAGTGGATTGGGATGTACCTACCATGCGTACCAAAACGCATGAGCATACCGATCATTTGCCGCCCATGACCGAAGTTATGAGCGCGCCGCGTGATGATTACGCGACGATGATTCCCGAAGGGCCGAACGCACCCGCACGCCCAAACCCGTTCGCGCAAAAAGAACTCGCATCGCCGAGCGCCGAAACACGCGCTTTGAGCGCCGCGCCGTCGCCTGCCCCCCAAGCCGAAGCCGTAAAAACCGGCAACACCGGCATGCTGGTCGAATTACCCAACACGCAAGAGACGGGCAAGCTCAAGCCGCCTCGCAGAACCTCGCAAGTTGTTCTCTTAGTCGGATTGGTCGCCGTTTTGCTGACCGCAGGCGCGTGGCTTTGGTCGGTCATCACGCAAGACAACAGCGAAAAGCGTTTGCAACCTACGCCTACGCCGGTGGTCGCGCAGGCTTCGCCGACGATGGCTCCGGCTGCCAATGTGCTGCCACCCGAAGGCATGGTCTTGATTCCCGGCGGCGAAATTGTCATCGGACGCGAAGACGGCGAAGAGAGCGAACGGCCTCCGCACAAAGTCGCGGTCGCGCCGTTTTATCTCGAAATGACCGAAGTCACGGTGTTGCAATACGCCGACTTTCTCGCGGCGAATCTGGATCATTTGTCGCCGCCTTCGTGGAAAGGCCGCATCCCTATTCCTGGAACAGAGAATTTACCTGTCACCGATGTGACGTGGCGCGACGCCAGCGATTACGCTACGTGGAAGCAACGCCGCTTGCCCACCGAAGAGGAGTGGGAATTCGCGGCGCGTGGGCCTGAAGGCCGCCTTTATCCCTGGGGGAATAACTGGGAACCCGGACACGCAAACGCTCTTGATGACGATAAAGACAAGCGCCGTTTGGAGCCTGTCGGCTCATTCGGCATCGGCAAAAGCCGTTTTGGCATTTTCGATCTCGCAGGCAATGCCTGGGAATGGACGGATAGCGATTACGCCGGTTATGAAGGCATTACGCTCAAAGTGCCAGAAGGTTATTTGGACTTAAAAGTAATTCGCGGCGGGTCTTATACCTGCTTACCCAAACAAATTACTTCGACCTATCGGCGCGGCTGGCCTGCGACCATCGGTGATTGGCCGAATGAAAGCGATGCCGATTACACGCAAACCGGCTTTCGCACCGCGCAAGACGTACCCAAACGCTGAAATGAGACGAGACATGAAAAACATACTTTTCTTTCGCCGGGCGAGTTTGTGTGTGTTACTCCTGCTCGCCAGCACAGTAACTCAGACTTATGCGCAAGGCAGCGGTGACTTACCCGTACCAGGAAAAAAGAAAACCACCTCGCCTGTTACGACCACCAAGCCGAAAGTTACTACGACCAAACCTAAAACGGGTGTAGCGCCTACACCTACGCCCGCGCCGGTAGTCAAAGAAGAGCCCCGCGTCAAAACACTCGAACGCAAGCCCACGCAACAACCCGCTCTCAGCTTTAACCAACTGGTGCAAGCCGGACTGGACGAACGTAACTCAGGCCGTAACAGAGTGGGGAACTATTACAACGAATATATTTTTAATGGCAAAGCGTCCGATTTATTTACGTTGCAGTTTCAGGCAGATAACCCGGCGCTTTCGCTGTTGTTTTATGACGCGACAGGGGCTGAGTTAATGTTGACCAAAGACATGCCGTCAGGCGATTACAAGCTCGGCACGACGGGCGGTACGTTACCCACTGATGGTGAATATCGGGTGCGCATTCTCAATGCCAGCGAAGGCAAGCTCGCCACGGGAAGTTATTCGCTTAAGTTAGTCCGCGCTGGAATGGTGGAAGCCGCTTATCTCGCCACGCTGGAAAAAACGGCTCGCGCTTTTAAGGCTGAAGACCCTGCTAGCGTCGAAATTACCGCCAAGCAGTTAGAGCAACTGGCTGCCGACGATCCCAAGCGCCCCGGCGCGTTTGAGTTACTCGGCGTAATTTACCAGTACCATAAACCCAACGCAGAAAAAGCGGTTTATAACTACGAACAAGCCATGAAGTTGGGCGGCGCGGCGCAATTCAAGATTAATTACGACGGAACCGGCGTGGCTCCCAAACGCAAAGGTGAATTGCTTGAATGGCGTGAATCTAAAATTGCCTGGTTGCGTTTATACGATGGACGCTTGTTGCTGGCTGATCCGACGGACGCGAGCAAGATACTGTTTTCTTTTAATGGCGTGCAAATGCGTAGCATTGAGCGATCTTCATCTGCGCCACTGATCACGATGCAGGGACTGCAACGCCGCAACTATTATTTCGCGCCGCTGCCCGGCGCAACGGCTTCTGACGAAGCGAACCTGATTGTTCGTTTCATACAAACTTACGTTATTAAGAAGGTGAAATAGTGACTAGCGGCTAGTGGCTAGTGGCTAGTGCAGAAAACCTGCCAGCCACTAGCCACTAGCCACTAGCCGCTAAAGACGATTATGAATCTTTGGGGCGGGCGATTTACCGGAAAGACAGACGAGTTTTTTGCTTATTACAACGCGAGCTTTCGCTTTGACCGACGGCTGTTGCAAGCCGACTTGATGGCTTGCGCCATACACGCGCAAGGCTTGGGGCGCGCGGGCGTGTTGCAATCAAGCGAAGTGGACACGATTGTCAAAGGCTTGCGGCAGATTGCGATTAAATATGCCGACCCGGCTTCGCTAAATGACCCAAAGTTTTTCAGCACCGAAGACGTACACAGTTTTATCGAAGCCCGTCTCGTCGAAAGCATCGGGCAAACTGGTTATAAGCTACACACCGGACGCAGCCGCAACGATCAGGTTGCCGTAGCTACCAGAATATTTTTGCGCGGCGAAATAGACGCGCTCGATTTGTTATTCCGCGATGTGCAAGTCGCTTTAATTGAATTAGCTGAACGTTACCCGAACGATGCGTTGCCGGGTTACACGCATTTGCAAAAAGCCCAGCCGATACTGTTCGCCCATTTTTTGATGGCTTATTTTCAGATGCTGCAACGCGACCGCGAACGGTTGCGCGATGCCCGCAAGCGCGTGAACGTCATGCCGCTCGGTTCGGGCGCGCTGGCGGGGACGAACTTTCCCGTAGACCGTGAGTGGATGGCCGAACAACTCGGTTTTGCCGACGTTACGCACAACAGTTTGGATGGCGTGAGCGACCGCGATTACCAACTCGAATTCGTCAACGTTGCTGCGATGACCATGATGCACTTGTCGCGTTTGGCGGAAGATTTAATTCTTTATGCTTCGCAGGAATTCGGTTTTATTAAATTAGGCGATGCGATTTCGACCGGCAGCAGCCTGATGCCGCAAAAGAAAAACCCCGATTCGTTAGAGTTAATTCGCGGCAAGGCGGCGCGCATCTTCGGCCACGCGATGGGCTTTCTCACAATGATTAAAGGACTGCCGCTGGCTTATAACAAAGATTTGCAAGAAGACAAAGAAGCTCTGTTCGACACCATTGACAGTCTGGCCGGTAGCTTAAAAGTAACTGCCACGGTTTTGCGCAATATCGAATTCAACGCGCCGCGCGCGGCTAAAGCCGCGATCAGCGATTATACCAATGCGACTGATCTGGCGGATTATCTGGTGCGCAAAGGTATGGAATTTCGCAAGGCGCACGATGCCATCGGCAAAATTGTTGTTTATGCCATCGCGCGCGGGCTTGAGTTACAACAGCTTTCGCTGGCGGAATATAAACAGTTCACGCCGATGTTCGAGCAGGATTTATTCGAAGCCATTTCATTAGAAGCCTGTTTAGCGGGCAAGCGCACGACGGGCGGAACCGCGCCGGAACAAGTCCAACGTGAATTACAGCGGGCCAAGGAGCTATTAAACGCATGAGAGTTTATGCCTGTCAGACCGACATCGTTTGGGAAGATAAAGCCGCCAATCACGCGAGAGTGCAGGCGTTATTCGAACGCGTAGATTTTGCGCCGGGCAGTTTGGTCGTGTTACCCGAAATGTTTGCGACGGGCTTCAGCATGATCCCGTCGGTAACTTCCGATTCGACTGAGAACGCTACGCAAACCTTTTTGTCTGAAACCGCGCGCGCTTTCGGTGTTTACCTGATTGCCGGAGTTGTCGTGGACGGTAAAGCAGGCAAAGGGCGTAATGAGTCGCATACCTATGATCCTAAGGGCGAGTTAATCGCACGTTATTGCAAGTTACATCCGTTTACTTACGGCGGCGAAGCGGCGAATTATGAAGCAGGCGAAGGTTTAGTTGCTTTTAACTGGGCAGGTTTTACCGTCTCGCCGTTTATTTGCTTTGACCTGCGCTTTCCTGAAGCGTTTCGCGGGGCAGAGCGACGCGGAGCTAATCTGATTACGGTCATTGCCAGTTGGCCAGGCACGCGCATTTCGCACTGGCTGGCTTTGCTCAAGGCGCGCGCCATCGAAAATCAGGCGTATGTGATCGGCGTGAATCGTTGTGGCAGCGATCCGAAATTTAATTATCCGGGGCGTACGCAAATTATTGATCCCAGCGGTGAGATTATTGCCGATGCCGGAGAGCAGGAAAATATCATCAGCGCCGATATTAGCTTAGAGTACCTCGCCGAATATCGCGCGAAGTTACCTTTCCTTGCCGATATTCGCCCTGATTTTCTCCCTTCTGTGAAATGAAATTATGGCTAGCCATTTTGTCAGGCGGAGCGTGTGGTACTGGGTGTCGCTACGGGCTGTCATTGTTGATAAATGGCTGGTTGGGGGCGAAGGCTTTTCCGTGGGCGACATTCATCATTAATATAACGGGCAGCTTTTTAATTGGGTTGATTGCGGAGCTTTACCACGCACAGGTGTTTTCTTCAGCTACGTGGCGACTGGCATTAGTTACAGGGTTATTGGGTGGCTTTACGACTTTCTCGGCTTTTTCTCTCGAAAATTTGCAGTTGTTACGTAACGGCGCAATTGGCGGTGCATTGGCT
>JANNUY010000544.1:0-3781 GCA_031414155.1 Acidobacteriota bacterium | reverse complement strand
TGTTTTTGCTGGGCTGGCACTCGCTGCGCACGCAATGGATCGCGCTCGCCGTTGTGCTGGTTAGTTACTGGCTGGCCTTTGCACTTTATCCCGCGCCGCCCGTTGGATTCGATACGACTACGGTGGGCGTCGCCGCCGATTGGCCGCACTGGCTGTCAGGTTTCGCCGGGCATTGGAACAAGAACACCAACTTGGCTGCGCGCTTCGACGTATGGTTTTTGAATCTGTTTCCGCGCGAGAAACCGTTTGTTTACAACGGTGGCGGATATTTGACGTTGAGCTTTATCCCTACGCTGGGGACGATGATTTTGGGGTTGATTGCGGGCGGCGTGCTGCGTTCAGAGCGTTCGCATCGTGACAAGGTACGGTGGTTCGTGATTGCTGGCTTGATCGGCTTGGCGTCGGGTTGGCTGATCGGAGCGTTAGGAATTTGCCCCGTCGTCAAACGCATTTGGACGCCTAGTTGGGTGTTGTTCAGCGGAGGCTGGTGCTCCCTGTTGTTGGCCGGATTTTACGCCGTGCTGGATTGGCAGGGTTGGCGCAAGTGGGCTTTCCCTTTGCTCGTCATCGGCATGAATTCGATTGCGGCGTATTGCATTGCCGAACTTTTTCGCGGCGCAATGCGCGATACGTTGAAAACGCATTTCGGTCAGCATACCTTCAAGCTGTTGGGCGAAGCCTATGAACCGCTGCTGCTGGGCGCGTCGGTCTTGCTTGTCTCGTGGTTGATTTTGTTTTGGATGTATCGGCGCAAAATTTTTCTGCGCATCTGAACGAACCAAACAGCCTAACCAAACAGATAGTCGTTTTTATTACACCATCAAATTCGTTATGCGATATGCGGTGACGAGCTATACCGAAAGGGATACTCGCACCGCATTGTTATTTCAGGCGGTTTGTTTGATTGACGAATAATGACGTTAAGTCCTGCGATTGTTGCAGTTGGCAACGTTCTTGCTTTGCTTTGGTGTTACTGGTGGGTTGTGGCACGAAGCTCGCTTTAGGGAGTCACGTAAACGCGAAAGCGTAAAGTTGAAAAATCAGATTGAGATAAAAAGGTTATGGCGGCCACAAGCTGCCCCAGGAGGACAAACGTTATGTTGAATCTGAAAATGGTGAAAAACAGTTTATTGATGGCTCTGACGTTGGGTGTGTTGATGACGGCGACGATGGCTCCGGCGGCGTTGGCGGGTGACAAGAAAAAAGGCAAACGGGTCGTCGTGGTGAATAACTATTATGACGATGATGATTACGATGACCGCCGCAACCGCCGCTGCCGCGATTGTGATTATGACGACGATGACTATTACCGCAGCAATCGCCGTAACACGACCAAGAAGGTGGTTCGTGACGTAGGCATTGGTGCCGCGATTGGCGCAGTCGGCGGCGGATTGATCGGCGGCAAGAAAGGCGCTTTGATCGGCGCAGGCATCGGAGCCGCAGGCGGATATGCGGTGAATCAATCCCGCAATAATCGCCGCCGCTGGTAAGGCGGTAAGACACAATTGAATAAACACACTGTCAGGCGCTGGAGACTTCCTCCAGCGCCTTTGTCGTTTTGCGGTCAGACACTTGTGTTTTTTGCGATGGTCAAGTTAGGCTGCGCGCGCCAACGGCAGCCCCACATTTAGAACACACAGAACTCGGCGTATCCATTTGCGCAGCCCTTAACTTCGGACCATCAGGAGGAACGCGAATATGCAGCGACTAACCATTCAAGCCATTCTTTTGATCGCATTAACAATCTCATTTACGTGGTGGACGAGCAGCGCTCAACAGGCCAACGGCGGGTTGACGGGTACGGTAAAAGACCCGAACGGCGCGGTCATCAACAATGCACAAATCACGGTGCGCAATGACGCGACGGGCGAATCACGCAACGCCTCAACCGACGGACGCGGTGCTTTCAAACTCGAAAAGCTGGCGTTGGGGAAATACACAGTGATCGTGACGCGGACGGGTTTCAAAAATGCCGAAACGACTGTGACCATTGAGGCTGCGGGAGCAGCCACATTGGAAGTGAAACTTGAAGTCGCCGAGACCCGCGCCGAAATTGGCGTCGCGGCCAAAGGCTCGGTCTTGCCGAACACTGATCCAAACTATCGCGCGTTGCGTGACAGCGACTTGAAAGAAGCGTTTGAGGTGACGAACTTTACGCTCAAACGCGATGTCGGCACGTTCACGTTGAAACAGGGTACGGTCAGTTTTTTGCCGGAAGTGTTAGGCCGTAAAGCCATCGCCGTATTTATCGGCGACGGTGAATTCACGCTGAAACCATTTTTCGCGCCGGAGGCTGATTACCTCAAGCTCGTGACTGACAAACCGGAATTGACGGAACCCTTTGATCGCGTGGTGTGGTGCTTCACGGACGAGACTTATAACGAGGTCAAACAAGCCGGTAAGCCCACGAGTGCCGATGCGCGCGCGCAGGATTTGCTCAAAGATTATCGCGGACGTTTGCATCGCAACACCGACCGTCCGCGCAGCATGATCGAATCGTTTCTCACCGGCGAAGACGTGGAAAACGTCGAAGCTGGTTTATTGGCCGAGTTGTATAATCCCAAACGTCCGCCTTCGTTCAGTGCCTATATTTTCGGGCGCAAGCACAACGACCTGCGCTTTTTCATCCATCCGTTCGGCGCGCTCCCATCCATTCTTTCGCCTGAAGAAGTTGGCCTCGTCAACGTTGATGTGCAAGGCAAAGAAGAAGCCGTGCTTTACCTTTGCCACACCGAAGCCGAATTCAAAAAAGGCACGGCCAACAACGAAGAAGACAAGCGTTTGATAGACGTCGAGCATTATCAAATTGAAACCGCCATTACGGGAGAAAAGCTGACCGCCACAGCGGAGCTTCGGTTTAAGGCGTTGTATGACGGCGAGCGCGTGTTGCGCTTCGGATTGCTGCCGACCTTGCGCGCTACGCGAGTGGAATTCGGCGGCGCTGAAATTCCTTTCATTCAGGAAAAGCGCAACGAAGACAGTTCTTTCTTCGCCATCTTGCCCACGGGCACGACCGCCGGGCAGGTTTACAAAATCAAAATTGAATATGAAGGCAAGAAGGTGTTGGAAGACGCGGGCGGCGGCAACTTCGCGGTAGGTGCGCGTACGAGTTGGTATCCGAGCATCAATGCCTTTAACGACCGCGCAACTTATGACCTGACGTTCAAAGTGCCGAAAAAATATACGTTGGTCGGCGTCGGCAAGAAAGTCAAAGAATGGATGGAAGGCGATTTCGCCGCTTCGCAATGGGTGTCGGAAGTGCCGCTCGCTGTCGCCGGATTCAATTACGGTCAGTTCAAAAAGAAAGAATTGACCGACCCCGATACGAAATATCTGATCGAAGGTTACGCGACCAGCGAATTGCCTGGTTACTTGCGCGGCGCTGAAAGCATCGGTGGCATGTCGCCCGTGCGCTTGCTGGATAACGGCATGGTCGAAGCGCAAAACTCGATACGCATTTTTACCCATTGGTTCGGCCCTGCACCCTATGGACGCATTGCCATCACGCAACAGCCGCAACCATTTTTCGGGCAATCATGGCCGACGCTGGTTTACCTGCCGATTATGTCGTTTTTTGATTCGACGCAACGCTGGCAATTGATGGGAGGCATTTCGAGCGGGCTGACGGCTTTCATTCAAGGGTAGTGGTTCAACTAGGTGAGAGAAGCGAGCGATTGTAACGATGAAGGAACAAGCGCAAACAAATCTCGTGCATTAGGTCTGACTTGGAAAAGGACAAGGTCTTACGGACAAACCGTGCGAGCCGTTGTCGCAAAGTATT
>JANNUY010000543.1:0-3800 GCA_031414155.1 Acidobacteriota bacterium | reverse complement strand
GAAACTAAGTTTCCTGGCATTCACTCTTCGTCCCAGCGGGACGGTTGAATTTAGGCAGGTCGTTCACGGGCTGCACACGCGAACCCGAAATCGCGCGCCCCAGCGGGACGGTTGAATCAGTCGCGTCAGATTCAATCGTCCCGCTGGGACGCGAACCCCACATCGTTCGTTACAGGCCGTGAACGACCTGCCTAAATTCAACCGCCGCCACGCGGCGAAGAATAAATGCAAAGAAACTTAGTTTCCGGTGTATTCAGTCCTCCAGGCTTTTGGCAAACTTTTGGCAAACTTGTGACACTCTTGCCATTGCGTTAGCATCCGTCCGCTTTAATTCCCGCTCCAGCAGTAAGTCATTTACAAAACTTAAAATCGCGTTTCGCCGAATTATTTCATCTGGTCAACCGACCGAGTGAAATCGCTCGGTATTTCCCCTTTGGTTGCTACATTTCCAGGCTTATCGCCACACGGTCAATAAGCTGATTCAAGGGAGGTTTCACCATGTTGTTGCGTTCGTTGTTTGCACACGTAGGCACTGTTTTATTGGCGTTGTCGTTAACGGTTATGGCGACGGTTAGGGTTGTCGCGCAATCGGCTACGACCGGAGCCATTGGTGGCGTCGTGACGGATAAGGCAGGCGCAGTGGTAAGCGGCGTCGAGATCGAATTGGTCAATGCCGCGACCAGTCAATCGCTTAAGGCCAAATCGAATACGGATGGGCAATACACCCTTCCTGCCGTGCCGCCGGGTGAATATACGATCACGGTCGCGAAAGCAGGTTTTCGCAAAGCCACGTTGAATAATTTCAAGATTGACGTAGCCAAGTCTTATACCTTGCCGCTCGCGCTTGAGGTCGGCGACTTACAACAAACCGTCGAAGTCACCGCCAGCGCGGGCGTTGATTTGCAAACGACTGACGCCACAGTTGGCAACGTGATTTCAGGTAAAGAAATGCCCTTGCTGCCCGCGTTGACGCGCCAGGCCAATGACCTTTTGCGCATTCAACCGCTGTCAACGCCCAGCGGCGAAGTCGCCGGTTCGCGCAACGATCAAACAACCATCACGCTCGATGGCATTGACATCACGAACCAATCCACGGGCGGCTTAGGCTCCGTCATTCCCATCCCGATTGACAGCATCGAAGAGTTTCGCGTCGGCGTCGCCAACCCCACCGCAGCCTTTGGACGCGGCGCAGGCGGACAGGCTTCGGTCATCAGCCGTCGCGGCACCAGCGATTATCACGGCCTCGGTTTCTGGTATCACCAAAACGACAACCTGAATGCCGCCACCTGGACGGCCAAACGTACGATTGCGCAAACCGTGACTGACCCCATTCAGCGCGCCAAGTTGCAGGAACCCGAATTGAAAGATAATCGCTTCGGCTTTCGCATTGGCGGGCCGGTGATTCCGTGGAGCGATTACTGGAAAAAGAAGCTGTTTTTCTTCGCCAATTATGAAGGCCGTCGCTTTCCGCGTACGACGCAAATTTTGCGCATCGTGCCAACTGATAGCTTGCGCGCCGGTGTGTTGCGCTTCCGCGATGCGTCGGGGACGGTGAACTCCTACGACTTGAAAACGTCGAAGCTATGCGGCCCGACCGCCGATCAGGCTTGCGATCCGCGCGGCGTTGGCATCAGTCCGCTGGTCACCAATCTTTTCAAAGGCTTGCCCGCCGTTAACGATTCGAGCGCGGGCGATGGATTCAATACGGGCGGCTATCGCGGCATCGTGACCAATCCGCTGACCAACGATTTTTATAACACGCGGATGGATTACAACATTACCGAGAAATGGCGTGCTGACGTTGCGTTCCGCTATTTCGGCGAACTCGCGCAAGGCGCAGGCCTGCTCGACATTCGCGGCGGCAATGTCAAAAGCCGCGAGATTCTGCCCGCGCGCCAGAACATGATCAGCACGGGCGTGAGCGGCTTGATTACCCAATCGCTTTCTGGCGAATTCCGTTTCGGTTGGGTACGCACACGCACCGCGCTTGATCGTTTGCGTCCGAATGGTTCGGCTGCTGAACTCGCGCTGGCAGGCACTGAAACCGGTTTCACCTCAGGGCAAACGCACGTCGCACTCGATCTCGGCGCGCGCGGCGGGGCTCAGAGCATCTTGTCTGAACCGATTGATGTGGATACGCAATTGGCGCGCAAGCAATCGAACGACAACAAGAACATTCAATGGAACGCCGACCTGAACTGGGTGCGCGGCAATCATACGTGGCAGTTCGGCGGACACATTCGTTATTTGCCGACCTTGCATCGCCGCGATGACAAAGTGCTGGGCGCGTTGGGCGCACTGGTTGCGCAAATTGATTCCGAACTCGGTTCGTTCACCTTACCTAACACCGCGCGTCCGCGTGCTTGTGCCGGTGCGGTGACGACGAACTGTCTGGCAGCAGCAGACGTGCAAACATGGAACCGCACAATGGCTTCGATTCTGGGGCTGGTAGACAACGTGAGCGTCTTGGCCGTCCGCGATGGCAGCCTGAAACCGTTGCCCTTTGGCGAAACGCTCGAATCAGACACCAAGCTGTGGGCTCCCGAATTTTATTGGTCGGATATTTGGCGCATTAAACCGGCGCTGACGTTGTCTTATGGCGTGAATTACGGCTGGCAAACCGCGCCGACCGAACGCCTCGGACGCCAAAGCATTCAAGTGGACGGTCAAACGTTAAAAGTGCAAACCGCCCGCGAATACCTGCGCGCGCGCGAAGCCGCCTCACGCAGTGGTGATATTTTCAATCCTTCGATTGCTTTTCTGCCGGTGAATGATGCGAAGCGACCGGTGTTCGATACTGATAAAAATAACTGGGCGCCGCGCGTTTCTGTCGCATGGAATCCATCCAGTGCGCCGGGCTTGCTCGGCAAGTTGCTGGGCGAACGCAAGACCGTCGTGCGCGGCGGTTACAGCTTGGTCTATGACCGGCAGAACACCGTGCAAAGCGTCATCATCCCCACGCTGGGCGTAGCCTTTGCGCAAGCCATCAACATCACTGCGCCGCTGTGCAACGTGAATGGCGCAGCGGCTGGGGCGAACTGTGTGGCGACGAATGCCAATCCGCTGTCGAGCATTTATCGCGCCGGCGTAGACGGCAAAATCCCGTTGCCCACCGTCCCGACGTTGACCGTACCCGTTTCGCCTTTCTGGGGACGCAATGCGAACGGTACGCTTTCACTGTTCCCTGAAACCCTGTCGTTTCAAGTTGACCCCAGCATTGAGGTCGGTGAAAACCATTCGCTCAACCTGACCGTGCAACGCGAACTGCCCGGCAACATGTTGGTCGAAGCCGGGTTCGCCGGTCGCTATGCCAAAAAATTGCCGCAAAGCATGGGCTTCGGCCAAGTGCCTTATAACCAACTTGATAAGGCTTCGGGGCAAACCTTCGCACAGGCTTTCGATGTGGTCGCGCGCCACTTGCGCGCCAATCGGCCTGTGGCTGAGTTGGCAGCTCAGCGCTGGTTTGAAAACCAGGTGCCGACCATCGCGGGCGCGGCGAACAATACGCAAGCGTTGGCGACCGCCTTGGGCAGCAATTTCATCAACGGCAATCTCAACAACATCTTCCTGAACATTGACCAGCGCCGGATGTTGGGCGGCTTGCAACCTTTCAATAATTATCTGGCACAAAACCTTTTCCTGCGCGCCAGCACGGGCAGTTCCAATTACAACGCGGCGTTCGTGACGATGACCAAACGTTTGAGCAAAGGCTTTTTGGCGACGGTCAACTACACGTTCGCGCGTTCGTTCGATCAGTTAGGATCGAATCAAAACTCGGCGAACGTGATGCCGAACAGTTT
>JANNUY010000542.1:0-10597 GCA_031414155.1 Acidobacteriota bacterium | reverse complement strand
TAAGGCGCTCGGTACTGAGAAAAGCGGCGGTACGAAACTGTTCACCGTCAGCGGACACATCAATAAGCCCGGCAATTATGAAGTGCCGATGGGCTATCCACTGATGTCGCTCATCAATAACGAATGCGGTGGAATGAAAGGCGGCGCGTTGAAAGCCTGCATTCCCGGCGGCTCGTCCGTACCGATTTTGACCGCCGAAGAGTGCGAAAAGATGACGATGGATTATGAATCGGCGGCTTCGTTAGGCACGATGCTGGGTTCGGGCGGCGTGATCGTGATGAACGAGACGACCGATATTTTTGAGACGACTCGCAACGTCACGCATTTTTATAAACACGAGTCTTGTGGCTGGTGTACGCCGTGTCGCGAAGGTACGCGCTGGCTGTATAAAGTCTTCGAGCGCATGCATCGTTACGAAGGCAAGGCGGGCGATGTCGAATTGCTTTACGACATGGCCGACAAGATTTTGGGCAAGAGCTTTTGCGCGCTGGGCGACGCGGCGGCGATGCCCGTGCAATCGGCAATCAAGAAGTTTCGCGCAGATTTCGACCGACGTATTAAAGTGACGATGGTACAAATCAAAGGCGCGTCTGCCGATTAAAAACTATTTTCGTTTACTCATTTATAAAAACACACTCCCACTGGACTTATTGACCTGATGGGCGTTTCCCCTACACACGACGGACGCTCCGTTGTTGTAAACGCGCCGCATAAGTACGTCTGTGATATGGCTCACCACCCGGTTCGATCACAGACGTTTCCACTCAACACAAAATAGCAGCCCCTTAATTGAGGAGGACACTATGGCGCTTTTCGATTCGATTATTAGTGAAGTAGCAAGCAAGTTTGGTTTAGGAGACAAAGCCGGTCCGCTGGTTTCGGCGCTTTTCTCCTACATTCAAGGCGAGGGTCTTGGCGGTTTTCTCGACAAGTTCAAAACCGCTGGCCTCGGCAATCTCGTGAGTTCGTGGGTAAGCACCGGCGCGAACGAGCCGATGACTGAATCGCAAGTAGACAAAGTTTTAGGCGGCGATGTGATCGGTTCGCTCGCTTCGAAAGCGGGTCTTTCGTCAGGCATTGCCAAATCGGCGATTGCTTTCATGTTGCCTTCGCTCATTGACAAGTTGACGCCGAGCGGCGTGTTGCCGACTTCATTGCCGTCTATTGGTTCACTGTTGACAGGTGGATTGGGCATGTTGACCGGAGCGGCGGGAGCCGTCACGGGTGCGGCCTCTGACGTAGCGGGCGCGGCCAAAGGCGCTGTGACAGGCGCAGCCGGTGCAGCCTTGGGCACAGGCCATAAGATGGCTTCGTCAGCGGTTGACGCGGCGGGGGATGCTGCGGCAGCAGGCGGTAGCGGATTGCTGAAGCTGTTGCCGTTGTTGTTGCTCGCGCTGTTGGCCTTTTTGGGCTATCAGTATTGCAACCGTCCGGCTGAAACGCCTGCGGTAGTGGTCGCTACGCCGACACCGATGCCGAAGGTCAATTCGACGCTTTCGATGATTTATGGCGAAAACGGTCGCGTGAAAATCACCGGCGTCGTACCCGATCAAGCGACCAAAGATGCGATTCTGGCTGAAGCGAAAGCGACTTACGGCGACAAATTCGATGCTGACATCACAGTCAATCCGAACGCGCAAACAGCGGGCTGGTTTGGCAAGCTGAAGGATATTTTCGCTAACTTCAACATTCCGGGGGCGGAATTGAGCTTTGACGGTGATGCGTTAAAAGTCGCGGGCGTAGCCGCTGCGGCGGCGTTGGTGGATAAGTTCAAGGGCTTGTTCCCTAGTTTCAATATTTCGTCGGCGTTTTTGAACATCGCCGATGCCGCGAAAGAAGCGAACGCAAAAGCAATGGCAGCGTTGGCTTCGTTGACGGGTTCGTCGAGCGCCGATGACGTAATTAAGGCGTTGAACTTGCAAATCGTGAACTTCGCGTCGGGCAAATCCGATCTGCCGAAAGAAAATCAGGACATCCTGAAAAAAGCGGCGGAAACCCTGAAAGCGATGCCCGCAGGCACGAAAATCGAAGTCGGCGGACACACCGACAACAAAGGCGCAGCAGCAGGGAACTTGAAGCTTTCTGAAGGCCGCGCGATGGCAGTTCAGAAGTTCCTCGTGGGCTTAGGCGTCAAAGCCGATGCGTTGACGGCGAAAGGTTACGGCCCTGACAAACCGGTGGCGACCAACGACACCGAAGCGGGACGTTTCAGCAACCGTCGCATCGAATTCGCGTTGTCGAAGTAAGCAGTAACTCAAGCGGTAGGGCAGGTTTTAAACCTGCCCTACCCGTTATCAGAAAGCATGCCGCTTACTCCCGTAGCTTGCCCTAATTGCGGAAACATCCTGCAAGCCAATTCGCTGGAAACAGCGGGCGCAGTGGGTACGCCGTGTCGGGAATGCGGCGAAACCGTTTTCATCCAGACCGATGAAGATGGGCGGGTGGATGCAATTTATGGCGCGAGCGAAGGCGCTCCGCACACTGCGGCTTTTGCTGAAGACGAAGAAGAAGGCGGGCGCGGTTTTAGCTTCGGCAAAAAAGGCCGCAGCTTTGTGCCGCTGGTGATGGCGGGACTCTTGTTTTTTGTATTGCTGTGGGCTTTCTCGTCGCTGTTTTGTCGCCGCGCTCCGATAAAGACACCGGCTGAAGAAATTGAAATTCGCACGTCGCCTACGCAGATTGCGACAGTGACACCTACGCCGTATGTGTTGAGCAAGGAAAGCGGTGTGACTTTTGATACAGGCCAGGCGACGCTGACGCCCGAAAGCCGCGCGGCGCTTGAGACGCTGGCTGATCGTTTAGTGCATGTGCCACTGGAGCGGGTTTACGAAATCATTGGTCACACCGATAACGTAGGCAACGAAGCCTTCAACCAAAAGCTGTCGCGTGCGCGGGCTGAAACCGTGAAAACGTTTTTGGTGAGAAAAGGCATTGCGTCCGAAAGATTGATGACGCGCGGCATCGGTTCATTGGCACCAAAAGCTGAAAACACCACGCCGGAAGGCCGCGAGCAAAACCGGCGCATTGAAATTACCCAGGTAGCGCGCAGTTCACGCGACCTACCAGCAGAACCGTGAAAGTTGTCCCCGCTGATTGATTGAGAAGGTAGAGAGAAGCGCACATGTAATTGCACGGCACTTAATCCGGTCAGGCAAAAGGCATCCGAGTTTTGCACTGACCTTGACCCCCGAAATCTATGTCAGGACGACGATCATACTCATCTCAGCCTGAGGAGGATTTGGACTTCATTGATTGGCCGTCTTCGGTCGGCCCAATTGGCAAGTCACGCCTCGAACGTCGCAAGCCGATGATTCGCATCGTCTGCCCGATTTGTGCGGCGATGATCATGGTCAACGCGCTTGACGTTGGAGGGGCGACCGATTCGCGGTGCAGCAAGTGCCTGGATACGGTTATCACGATGGAGACGGATGATGAAGGACGCATCATTGGCATCGTGGGATATGACAACACCGAAGGGAAGACGCCAAAGGCGAAAAAGCCCCCTGACTGGCGCGTCTTCGCGGGCGTCGGAGCTGCCTTACTGGCGCTTATATTATTTGTGTTGATGCTTAACGCGGCGCGTCGTTCCGAAGCAGGCGGGACGCAACCGAGCGCAGCGCGTGACGGTGCTGGGTTAGCAAGCCCCGTGAAGAGTGCAGTGCCTGCGCCGAGCGTTAAGGTTGAGCAAACGCCGCCGGATATGTTCGCGCCAGTGCAAAAATAGACAGTCAGATATTCAGTACAAGTTCGGTGACGCGCCGCTTACGACGATTTTTTAGTAGTACCGCTTTTCGCCGTACAGTTTTTTAAGATATGGAAACAGTCAAACTGACAATTGATGGAAAAGAAGTGACCGCGCCGAAGGGCGAGTTGCTGATTGAAGCGTGCGAGATGCACGGCACTTATTTGCCGCGTTTCTGCCACTTTCGCGGGCTGACGCCGCAGGCCTCGTGCCGCATGTGCGTCGTGCGCGTAGACAATCCGAAAATTCCCAAGCTGCAAACGGCCTGTACCATGCCCGTGACCGAAGGCATGGTCATCACGACCAAGTCGGAAGAGATCGAAGGCACGCGCAACGCGATGATCGAATTCCTGCTCGCCAATCATCCGGTAGATTGTCCGGTGTGCGACCGCGCGGGCGAGTGCGAATTGCAGGATCAGACGTTTGGTTATGGCGAAGACCGCACGCGGTCGCAATACGACGACAAAGACAATGCGCTTGAACGCCAGATTTCGCCCTTCATTTATAACGACCCGCAACGTTGCGTGACCTGCAAGCGCTGTACGCGCGTGTGCGAAGAGTGGATGGATGAGAACGCCATCACCGTGTTGAATCGCGGCGCTTCGACGGTCATCAGTGCGTTTGGCGGATGGGTCGAGTGTTCCGATTGCGGCAATTGCGTAGACGTATGCCCGACCGGCACGTTGTTGCATGTGCCTTATAAATACGTCGCGCGCCCGTGGGATTTGAAACAGGTTCCGACGGTTTGCAACTTCTGCTCTGACGGATGCTCGATGTTGGCCGGTACGCGCAACGAAGAACTCGTGCGCACCGTCGCGCGTGACGGACGCGGTCGCACGGCGGAAGGCATCAATCACGATTTCTTGTGTTCGCTCGGTCGTTACACGATTGATTATGTTCACAGCAAAGAACGGTTGAAACGTCCGATGATTCGGCGCGGCGACACGCTCGTGCCTACGACGTGGGACGAGGCGTTGAGCTTTGTGGCGACGAAGTTAAGTGAAATCAAAGCCGCGAATGGCGCGAATTCGATTGGCGTGATTTCAGCCGCGCGCTTGTTGAATGAAGACCAATACGCGCTGAAGAAATTCGCCACGCACGCGCTTGATTCGAAGCACGCAGACTTTTATCACGATGATGACGAAGTTGATCTCGTGGCGTTTTTCAAACACGGAGCGCCGACGATTGCGACGCAGGAACATCTGCAAAACGCCGATGTCATTTTGTTGATTGGCTCTGACCCGAACGAAGAAAATCCGCTGACGGCGTTTTCGATTCGTTGGGCGGTGCGGCAAAAGTCAGCGCAGCTTTTTACGGTGAATTCCATCGCTTCGCGGTTGGAACGCCAAGCCACTAAAGCCTTGCGCGTTCGTGAAGGCAGCGAAGCCGCGATCATTCAAGCCTTGCTTGATGAATCTCAAAGCGAGACGGCAGCCGCAGCGTTAGGCGTGACAGCCGAAGACGTGAAAGCGATTCGCAAAGCCGTCGCCGAAGCGGGCAACGTCGTCGTCGTATTCGGCGATGAATTGCGCGGCGCGGCGGTCGAAGCGTTATCGTTGCTCGAAACTTCGTTGCCCGCCAATGCTGAAGCGGCAACGGCGGCGCGTGCTGCTCACGTTGATGGATTGCAACGCACTGTCGGTTCGACGAACTCTACGCAAAAGCCTTCGATCAACAACAACCCTTACACTTATATCGTCGAACATCCGGTGCTGAAAGTCGGAGCCGACCGCGTGACGACTGCGACCAAGTTCGCCTTCCTGCCGCTGGTGCGCTATTCGAATTCGATGGGCGCTACACAAATGGGTTTAGGTGGCGGGCTGAATGATAAAGCGATGTTGAGTGCGGCGGGCGGTTCGATCAAAGCGCTTTACGTCGCGGGCGAAGACCTCGTGGCGAAAGCTAATGGCGAAGCCGTTACGGTTCGTGAGCAACTCGGCAAGCTCGATTTCCTGGTCGTTCAAGATATGTTTCTGAGCGGGACCGCCGAACTCGCCGATGTCGTATTCCCCGTGACCAGCTTTGCCGAAGCGCAAGGCACGCAAGTCAATAACGCTTCGCAAGTGCAATTCGTGCGGCGCGCGATTCCGCCCGTCGGTCAAGCGCGTCCTGATTGGATGGTGACGGCTTCGATTGCCAAGCTGATGAACGTTGATCTCGGTTTTGGCGGACAACTCAAAAACGTATTCAAAGAGATTGCCGAAAACGTAGCGGGTTATGCGGGCTTGTCGCATAACCAACTTGCGAACGAAGGCGCGAAAGCGATTGTGCAAGCTGCACCTGAAGGGATTGACGCTGCTGACTTGAAAGACCGGCTCGTCACGCAAGTCGCGCAAATCAATCGCAACCTCGCCGTAGACAACGCGCCAATGACGGCGCAAGCGGGCGTGCGGTTAAAGACGCGCTACACGACGATCACGCGCCACTCGAAAATGCTTACGCCCGACGTGAGCGAAGTGAAGGTGTTTCCGGCTTAGGTGAAGGGCTGACACTGGAAGGGCATTAAGAAATTTTCCATTTTCCATTTCAGATTTTATATTTTTCATTGCCTCTGAGTAGGCAAAGTCCCGCGCAATGACAAATAAAAAATCTAAAATAGAAAATGGAAAATCTCCGCTGCTCCTACTGATTGAACGTACTTATGGAAGAGTTTCTCAAAACCAATCTTTATCACCCCAATCTGGCGTGGCTGATTGAAGCCTCGGTCAAGATGGTTGCGTTCTGGCTGTTCGTCACGCTTGTCGTAGCCTATACGACTTATGCCGAACGCCGTGTGTTGGCGGTCATTCAAAACCGTTTGGGGCCGAATCGCGTCGGGCCGTTTGGCTTGTTGCAACCGTTCGCCGAACTGCTGAAGTTCATCTTCAAAGAAGACATCATACCGTTGGCCGTCAACAAGTGGCTTTACATCGCGGCTCCGGCGGTGTCGCTGGTTCCGGCGATGATGGTGCTGATCGTTTATCCGTTCGGGCCTGAAGTCACGATTCCGATTCTCAACATCAAGGTGCCGCTTTACGTCACGCACATGAACGTCGGGTTGATGTACGTGTTGGCGCTCACCAGCTTGGGAGTGTACGGCATCGTGATCGGCGGTTGGGCATCGAACTCAAAGTATTCGCTGCTCGGGGGCTTGCGTTCATCGGCGCAAATGATCAGTTACGAATTAGCGCTGTCGCTCTCGCTGGTCGCGGTTATTTTGCAAGTGGGTACGCTTGATCTGGTCAAGATCGTCGAAGCGCAATCTGGCTGGTTCGGCATGCGCTGGAATATCTTCGGTTTAATGGGAACGGGCTTTATCGCTTTCTGGATTTACCTCATCAGCGCCATCGCCGAAACCAATCGCGTGCCGTTCGACTTGCCCGAAGCCGAAACCGAATTGGTTGCGGGCTTTCACACGGAATACAGCGCGTTGAAATTCGCCCTGTTCTTTTTGGCTGAGTACGTGAATATGACGACGGTGTCGGTGCTGGCGACCGTGATGTTTCTCGGCGGTTGGAACGGCCCGGGCGTTTCTTATTTCCCGTGGCTGGGCATTCTCTATTTCATCGGCAAAGTCTTCTTCTTCCTGTTTTTATATATCTGGTTGCGCGGCACGTTGCCGCGCCTGCGATACGATCAGTTGATGAATTTCGGCTGGAAGTTTTTGCTGCCCGCCGCGCTGTTCAACATTCTGATCGCGGCAGTGATCGCATTGATTGTTTATTAGTACTTTAGGCAAGCCAGCGGACGCTGGCGAGATCAGACTTGCCTGCGGGACGCAGGTACACCTTGTAACGTTATGGATTTAGTAACCCAAATATCGCAATCCATTCCTGCGATTTTGTTTTTCGCGCTGGCGGCGTTAGCCGTTGTGGCGGCATTTAACATCGTTCTGCAACGCAATCCGATTTATAGCGCGATTGGGTTGATCGTGGTGTTGATGGCGCTGGCGGGCGTATTTCTTACCCTCGCGTCGCCGTTTATCGCTGCGATTCAAGTGATCGTTTATGCCGGAGCCATCATGGTTTTGTTCATCTTCGTGATTATGTTGCTCAACGTACGCGCAGAAGAGTCCATCACCGATAAGGCTAAATACCTGAAACTGGTCGCGCCTGCGCTATTCATCGTCCTGCTGGCTGAAGTTGGTGCCATTGTCGGCGCGTTAAACGTACCGGCAAAAACTACGTTGAGTGCGAACGATGTCGCTGACCCGTCGAAAGTGCTGGGCACGGTTGAGAGCATTGCGCAGGCTATGTTCACCAGCTACCTGTTGCCGTTCGAAGCGACTTCGGTGTTGATCTTGATGGCGATTGTGGGTTCGATGCTGTTGGCGAAACGCGAAACGGTGGACGAAGCGAAAATGGCTTACGACGCCGCCCGCGACTATAAGGAACAGGCAAGCGAATAAAGAGTTATGGAGACACTTAGCATGTTACCGGTTTCTTTCGGACTGGCTTTGTTACAAGCCGCAGACATTTCAATTGCGGGCGCTCCGCTCACGATCAAGCTCTCGTGGTGTCTGGCGTTGAGCGCCGTGCTGTTCACCATCGGCGTCGCGGGCGTGCTGTTGCAACGCAACGTCATCGTACTGTTTATGTGCGTCGAACTGATGTTGAACGCGGTGAACCTTACGCTCGTAGCCTTTTCACGCTTCCTGGGCGACATCACCGGACAGCTTTTCGTCTTCATCGTCATGACCGTCGCCGCTGCCGAAGCCGCCGTCGGTTTGGCGATCATCATCTCGCTGTTCCGCAACCGCGAAACGCTAAACGTAGACGAAGCAGACTTACTCAAACTCTAAAGACTTATGTTGAAATGGATTGTTCTCGCCCCACTCGTTGGCGCGATCTTAAATGGGTTCTTAGGCAAGCGACTCGGCGAACGGTTCGTGAGTATTGTCGCACCCGCTTCTGTGTTCGTGTCGTTCGTCTTGGCGGCGCTCTCGTTCAAGAATCTGGTCGCGCTGCCCGCGAATGCCCGCGTCATCACCGAGCATTGGTTCACCTGGCTTGACGTAGCTGGCTTCCGCGCTGATTTCGCTTACCTTCTTGATCCGCTCTCAGGCATTTACATTCTGTTCATCACCTTTGTCGGCTTCCTGATTCACGTATACGCGACGGGCTATATGAAAGGCGATCCGGGCTTTTACCGGTTCTTCACCTATCTGAACCTGTTTATGTTCATGATGCTGACGCTGGTGCTGGCCGATAATCTGCTGTTGCTGTTCGTCGGATGGGAAGGCGTAGGTCTCTGCTCTTATCTGCTCATTGGTTATTACATCAAAAAGAAAGAAGCGGGCGACGCGGCCAAGAAAGCCTTCATCGCCAACCGCATCGGCGACCTGTCTTATTCAATCGGATTGTTTTTGATCTTCACGACTTTCGGCTCGATTAGTTTCGTCGCCAAAGCGGGCGTGCCGAGTTTTCTGACGCAAGCCGGAACGACTTCGACCGTAGCCGCTTTCACTTTTACCCTGATCGCGCTCTTGCTGTTCGGTGGCGCGACGGGCAAGTCCGCACAGATTCCTCTGTTCGTATGGTTGCCGGATGCCATGGCTGGCCCAACGCCCGTGTCGGCTTTGATTCACGCGGCGACGATGGTTACGGCGGGCGTATACCTGATCGCGCGTTGCAGCGCGGTCGTCGTCAAATCGCCTACGGCCATGTTGGTCATCGCGTTGATTGGCGCAGCCACTGCGATCTTTGCCGCTTCGATTGGACTCGCGCAAAACGACATCAAGAAAGTGCTGGCTTATTCGACCGTTTCACAGCTTGGTTACATGTTCCTCGCTTGCGGCGTAGGCGCTTTCGGCGCAGCCATCTTTCACGTCATGACGCACGCCTTTTTCAAAGCCCTCTTGTTCCTCGGCTCCGGTTCGGTGATTCACGGCATGCATCACGAACAGGACATGCGTTACATGGGCAATCTGAAAAAGTACATGAAGGTGACGTGGATCACGATGATGGTTGGTTGGGTAGCGATTTGCGGCATCTTCCCGTTCGCAGGATTTTTCAGCAAAGACGAAATTCTTTGGAAGACCTATTCGACATCGGTCTTTCCGGCAGGCACTGGCACACTGCTTTGGGTGGTTGGCGTAATCACAGCTTTGATGACCGCCATCTACATGACGCGGATGATGGTGATGACGTTCTGGGGCGAAGAACGCTACGACGGCTCGCCTGAGATCCATGGACACGGTCACGATGCGCACGGCCACGATGATCACCATGATTCACATCACGGACACGGACATTTCACCCCGCACGAATCGCCGTGGGTGATGACCTTGCCTCTGGTAATTCTTGCCGTTCTTTCATTAGCAGGTGGTTGGGTAGGGATTCCCGCTGCGATGGGCGGCTTGAATCACTTTGAACACTTTCTTGAGCCAGTACTTGCACATGCAGCGCCAGCCGGCGCACACGCCATCGCTGAACCGCACGGAGCAGTTCTTATCGTTGAGCAGGATGCAGCTTCACACGCAGAAGCTCTTCACGATTTGGGTACAGAACGGTTTCTCATGGTCTTCTCTATTGCTATCGGGCTAATCGGCATGCTGTTTGGTGGGCGAATTTTCGGAAAGAACCCGCTCAAAGACATGCCCGACGTACTCGAAAACAAATGGTACGTGGACGAAGTTTACGAAGACGTTCTCATCAATCCCATCGAAAACACTTCGCGCAATGTCTTGTGGAAGATCGTGGACGTGAAATGGATTGACGGTTACGTCAACGCACTGGCAGGCAGCTTCGGCGCGCTCGCGGGTATTTTGCGTACGACGCAAACCGGCTTTGCGCGCAGCTACGCCGCTGTGATTCTGGCGGGTGCGATTGTGGTGATTGGCTATTTCATCTCTTCGATGATTCCGCGCTAGCTTGG
>JANNUY010000541.1:0-4683 GCA_031414155.1 Acidobacteriota bacterium | reverse complement strand
GAATGTCTTGATAATCGAGTCATTCCGCCTGGAGGCGGGACTACATGCGCTTTTTCTTTTCGGCAACCCACCTACGCCAGCCTTCGTATCAGCCACCGATCTCCTTTCAGAAAATCACAACAAAATTGCCAGCGTTTCGCGCCGCGTCATAGAATGCGCACGCAATTCTTAACGACTGACATTCGGCAACCTCATTGAGCGAACTGCCGACATTGATCCAAGCAAGAGAAGAAAACCATGCAAAAACTTTTATCCGTAGCTGTCTTATTGTTACTTTCCACCGTCTGCCTTTATGCGCAGACCTCCAGCGCCATCACCGGAACCGTACTCGACCAACAAGGCGCGGTAGTCACCCAAGCCAAAATCACATTGCGCAATATCGAGACCAATCTTTCCCGCCACCTCGAAAGCGACGGCGAAGGGCATTACGCCTTTGTTGAATTGCGCGCGGGGCAATATGAACTTCTGGTGGAAAAGAACGGCTTCAAGAAGCTCATTCGTCAAGGCATTACGCTCACCGTCGGTGAACCTGCGACCATTGATCTGACCATCGAGGTAGGCGCTCTTAGCGCAGACATTGACGATTTCCGCATCATTGCCCCACTCATCAACACACAAACCTCCGAACTCAGTTACCTCGTCGGCGAACGCGCCATCCGCGAGTTGCCGCTCAACGGGCGCAATTACACTGACCTCGCGTTGCTGCAACCCGGCGTGACGGCTTATCCGCAACGCGACGGCGGTTCAGTCGTAGCCCACGGACTCGGCCTCACCATCAACGGGCAAGACATTCGCTCAAACGTTTATTTGCTTGACGGAACCTTGCTCAACGATTTCACCAACGGCCCGGCGGGCAGCGCCGCGGGTACTGCGTTGGGCGCTGAGACCATTAAAGAGTTTCGCGTTGAAACCAATTCTTATTCGGCTGAGTTCGGACGCAATTTTGGCGGACAGATCAACGCCATCAGCAAGGCCGGCGCGAATGCGTTGCATGGTTCGCTCTATCATTTTTTGCGCAACGACAATATGGACGCGCGCAATTTCTTTGACCGCCAACCGCTGGGCAAGCCTGAATTCAAACGCAATCAATTCGGCGGTACGCTCGGTGGCCCCGTCGTCAAAGATAAAACCTTTTTCTTCGTCGGCGTTGAATCACTCCGCGAACGCTTAGGCCGCACCATTTCGACTTTCGTACCCGACACCAACGCGCGGCAAGGCATCTTGCCCGGTGTAACCACGCCGGTCGTTATCAACGCCGCCATCAAACCGTTCCTCGATCTTTTCCCGCTGCCCAACGGCGCGAACATCGGCGGCGGACTCGCGCGTTATAATTTCGGATTCGGGCAACGGCTCGATCAAAGTTACTTTCAGTTGCGCGGCGATCACGTCTTTAACGACCGTCATCAGGTTTTCGCGCGCTACACGTTTGATGACGCAGACCAGTTGCTGCCGACAGACTTCCCGCAATTCCCGCGCACGTTCCTTTCGCGCAATCAATTCGCCACCGTCGAACACACCTTTGTGATTTCGCCCACGATGGTGAATACGGCGCGGCTCGGATACAGCCGCACGCGCGTAGGCCAAGACGTGCAAGCCGACATTCCTTCTTCGATTCAGCCTTTCGTACCCGGACGCCGTTTCATGGGCAACATAGACATCGGCGGCATTCCGCGTTTTGGTCCGCAAAGCTCTGTTAATTTGCGACTTCGTCAAGATGTATTCAGTTTCAGCGACACCGTCACACAAGTGCGCGGAGCGCACGTTTTGAAATTCGGCGGACTCGCTGAGAACTATCAATCCAACGAAGTGAACCCTACGTTTTCACTGGGCATTTATAACTTTCCTGACCTGCGTTCGTTTCTCGAAAACCGCCCGAACCGTTTCATCGGCCTCACGCCCGAAGCCCAGTTTGATCGCGGCTGGCGCTATTGGTTGTTGGGCGCTTTTGCGCAGGACGATTATCGCGTCGCGCGCCGCCTGACCTTGAATTTAGGACTGCGTTATGAATTTTCGAGCGTGCCGTTTGATCGCCGCGACATCAATATGCCGAACCTGTTTGCGCCAACGGTGACGATTGGCAAGCTCTATCAAAACCCCACGACGAAAAACTTTTCGCCGCGTGTGGGCTTCGCGTGGGATGTTTTCGGCGACAGCAAAACGAGCGTAAGGGGTGGTTACGGACTTTATTACAACACCAACAATCAACAGAACCTGATCGTCACGGTGACGAATCCGCCCGCGACGCCGCGTCCGGTGATCGTGAATCCGACTTTTCCGAATCCGCCTTTCACACGCGCCGGAACGCTTTCGATTCGCCCGATTGAATACGACATCAAATCGCCGAGCGTGAGTGTTTATAACCTGAACATCCAACGCCAACTGCCTTTCGACACGGCGGTGACGATTGGTTACGCGGGTTCGCGCGGAACGCATTTATGGCGCAACACCGATTGGAATGTACCTACGCCGACGCGCCAAGCCGACGGCTCGTGGTTTTATGCGAACAACCTGCCGCGCCCCAACCCTACGTTCAGCACCATCGAACTCAAAAAGAGCGACGGCAATTCGTGGTACAACGCGCTGATTTTTGAAGTGCGTAAACGTTTCTCAAAGAGCCTCGACTTTCAATCGTCTTACACGTTCTCGCGTACGATTGACACGACGCAGGCTTCGACGTTTTTCTCAGACGCGACGAACGGAACCGTTTCGGCGCTCCCCGAACCAGCCGGACTGGCCTATAACAAAGGCCTCGCCGACTTTCACGCGGCGCACAATTGGGTCGTCAATTTCAACTGGGAAATCCCTTTCGCTAAAAATCGAAAAGACGTGACAGGCAAGTTGCTCGGCGGCTGGAATTTGATCGGCATCAGCCAAATGCGTAGCGGCAATCCGCTGACCGTATTCGTCGCGGGCAATCGTTCGCAATCGAAATGGAATCCGTCCAACAGCGCGAGCTTAGGCTTTGATCGTCCGAGTCTGGCAGCGGGCTATACCTATAAAACCGCAGTGCTGGGCCGCGCCGATCAATACTTCGATCCGAAGGCTTTCACGTTGCAGGCGTCGGGTACGTTAGGCAACACGGGACGCAACGCTTTCATCGGGCCGAACCTGCGCACCTTCGATTTGTCGCTGGTCAAAAATACCGGTTGGGCGCGGTTCGGCGAAGCGACGAAAATTCAGTTCCGCATCGAAGCCTTCAATCTGTTCAACCGCGCCAATTTCGGCACGCCCGGCTTGCAGGTTTACGGCGGCGCGGCACTGGCGAATAACACTTACGACCCGACGAGTGCGGGGCAACCGGCTGCGCTGGCGAGCTTTGGGTTGGTGCGCTCGACCAATACCAGCGCGCGGCAATTGCAGTTGGCGCTGCGCGTTTCGTTTTAGTCGTATCGCTCGTCGTGTCAGTAGCCCGCGCGTAAGCAATGGCTGCCTTAATAGCGCGCCCTTCGGAGCAATCGTTCACATCTGAAATGCAGCCCTTGCTTAAGCGTGGGCTACTGACACGAAAGGAAGCCTTTGTGAAAGTCGAAGAATTCCTGCTCGAAATCAAAAGCTGGCTTTTTACCATTAGCGAAGACTTGCGGGCCTTACGGGCCGAGACCGAAGCGATGCGCGAAGAAACGCGCGCCATGCATCTCGACACGATTGCGATGCGCGATGAGATTCGCCACATGATGGAAAGGATGAACCACCTCATTGGTCGGGTAGAAATGTTGCACGGTGTCGAACCCGCTGAAGAAACTGAAACCCCTGAAAGTAAAGACAGTGATTCGCTCGAAGATGTTTCGGGCTGGAAAATGTAAGCCTGTCAAACCCCTATGCCCCAACTCAAATTTTTGCCACACTGGTTATTCGTCTGTTTGTGGCTGGCAGCCTCAACTCACGCACAGACGCTCGTCATTCAAAACGTAACGGTCATTGACGCTACGGGACGCGCCGCGCGAACCGCACGCACCGTCGTGATAAACGGCGAACGCATCACTGCCATCGTACCTGCCAAAACCCATAAGCCGACCAAACAAACTCAGATCATTGATGGCACGGGCAAGTTTCTCATCCCCGCGCTGTGGGACATGCACATTCACCTGACCAACGAACCCAGCCAGGCCGTGACGCGCGAATGGATGATGCCGCTGTTGTTGGCTTATGGCGTAGTCGGCATACGTGAAATGGGCGGCGACTGGCAGCGCATCCAACAACTGCAAATTGATTTGCTCGCGGGCAAGTTGAAAGGTCCGCATATCATCGCCGCTGGCCCTTTCGTTGACGGTCCCGGCTTTGTCGAAAAGCCCGTGACTACGCCTGATGAAGCCCGCCAGCGTGTCGCTGAACTCAAAGCCCTAGGCGTAGCCTTTATCAAAGTGCAAGCCAACCTCACGCCCGATGTTTATCAAGCCGTACTTGCCGAAGCCGCGAAACAAAAACTCGTAGTCGCAGGACACATCCCCGAAGCCGTCAGTGCCTTCACTGTCGCGGCGTCTTCACAACAAACTGGTCAACGCAGCATCGAACATCTTTCGCCCATCCTGCCCGGCGACGCAGGCATCCTGCTCGCTTGCTCAAACAAAGAAGCCCCGTTGCGCGCCGATATGCTCGCGCTCAAAAATTTCAAAGCGCAGGAATTGCGCGAACGCGAGCGCGTACTCGAAATGCAGATGATCGAAAGTTACGACGCAAAGAAAT